>NZ_BAAAEH010000038.1:0-76726 GCF_039522915.1 Sphingomonas oligophenolica | reverse complement strand
CCAGCATCTGCTTGGGGCGTTCGGGAGTCGACATCGGCCAGAGACGCGTGCCCGACCCGCCCGACAGGATGACAGGGATGATCGGCGTGGAAAGCGGCATTCGCTAAACTCCTGTTGCATTCCGTCTCTAGGCGCAGAGCGGCCCCATAGAAACTGCCGAAGGTTAACGTCGATCCACGGCGTTCAACCTTTGTTTGTCAATTTCTGCGACAGCGAATCACGCGTGTCGGAATTGTTTACACGCGAGCCCGGACATGGGGGCGGCAAGGACTGCGCGAACGATGATCAGGCTGTTCAAGCATTACATACCCAATGCCGTGCTCCTGCTCGGACTGTTCGACCTCGTCCTGCTGATAATCGCGGGCGACCTCGGCTGGACACTCCGCGCGCGCCAGATCGGCATGGCGGTACTCCCGATCCAGACCCGAATCCCGCAATTGCTGACCTTCGCCGCCACGATCGAGCTCGCGATGATCGCGGTCGGCGTGTATGGCGCGACCTCGCTCCAGTCGCTGCGCCACGCCGCGGCGCGCCTGCTCGTCGCGGTCTCGCTCGGCGTGATCTTCCTCAGCGCGATCCTGTTTCTGATGCCGGCGATCACCCTGTGGCGATCGAACCTGCTCTATTCGATGTGCATCGCCGTCGCATCGCTGATCGCGCTCAGGATCCTGCTCGGCAAGACTCTTGGCGGGCAGGTGTTCAAGCGCCGCGTCGTCGTCCTCGGCGCCGGCGCCCGCGCGGCGCGGCTGAAGGCGCTCGCCCAGACTCCCGGCGCCGGCTTCGTCGTCGTCGGCTATGTCTCGATGAGCGAACCGGCGCGTGTCATTCCCGAGGCGATCGCGCGCGACGCGATCTACAATCTCGCTGACCATGTCGTGCTGCTCAACGCAAGCGAAGTGGTGCTTGCGCTCGAGGAGCGCCGCAATGCGTTGCCGCTCAAGGACCTGTTGCGGATCAAGACCACCGGCGTCCATGTCAACGAGATTTCGACCTTTCTCGAGCGCGAGACCGGCCGGGTCGACCTGCAGAGCGTCAACCCCAGCTGGCTGATCTTCTCCGACGGTTTCTCCTCGGGCCGGATGCTGTCGAGCCTGTTCAAGCGGTTGTTCGATATCGCCGCCAGCCTCGTGCTGCTGATCCTGACGCTGCCACTGATCCTGGTCACCGCGATCGCGATCAAGCTCGAGAGCAGGGGCCCGGCTTTCTATCGCCAGCGCCGGGTCGGGCTCTACAGCGTCGGCTTCGACGTGATCAAATTGCGCTCCATGCGCCAGGACGCGGAGGTCGACGGCAAGGCGGTCTGGGCCGAGAAGGACGATCCGCGCATCACCCGGATCGGCCGGATCATCCGCAAGCTCAGGATCGACGAACTGCCCCAGACATGGTCGGTGCTGAAGGGCGAGATGAGCTTTGTCGGCCCGCGCCCGGAGCGCCCTCAATTCGTCGACGATCTCGAGCAGCAACTCAATTATTATGCCGAGCGCCACATGGTGAAGCCGGGCATCACCGGCTGGGCGCAGATCAACTATCCCTATGGCGCCTCGATCGACGATGCGCGGCAGAAGCTCGAATATGATCTCTATTATGCGAAGAACTACTCGCCGTTCCTCGACCTGCTGATCCTGCTGCAGACGATCCGCGTCGTGCTGTGGCCAGAGGGTGCGCGTTGAGGCGATGCCGGTGACCATCATCCTCTGGAGCCACGCGCTCGCCGCCTTGCTGTTCGCAGGCGTCGCGCTGACTAGGCTGCGCGACGCGGGAACCGCCCTGCCGCGACTGACCTTCATGATCGCGCTCGGTGTCACCGCGCTCTGGGCGCTCGCGGTGGCCGGAATCGGGGCGACCGACATGGTGACCCAGATCGCCGAAGCCGCACGCAATCTCAGCTGGTTCAGCTTCATGTTCGCGCTCGTGCGCCGCGATCGCGACACACCCGAAACCCGCGCCATCGCGCTCCTCTACGGAGTCGTCGGGGTGATCGTGGTGGCAAGCGCTGCGCTCGCGATCGCCGACCAGGCGATCGGCCACGAAACCCTGCCCGCCCTCGGGACGGTGGGCGTGCTGCTGCGGACGATGATCGCGATCAGCGCCCTTGTGCTGGTCAACCATCTCTATTCGACGGTCGCGCCACCCGCGCGCGGCGGCATCAGGCTCGCGGTCATCGCCCTGGCGGCGATGTGGGGCATCGACCTGCTGCTTTATGCAAGCGCTTATCTGAGCGGCACCAGCAGCCCGCCCGTGCTGCTCGCCACCCGCGGCATGGTGATGGCGCTTGCCGCCCCGGTCTTCGCGATCGCGGTGCAGCGCAACGGCGACTGGACGCTGCAATTGTCGCGCACCGTCGCCTGGCAGACACTCTCCTTCGCCGCGACCCTGCTCTATGCGGTCGCGATGCTCGCTGCGACCAGCGCGATCGCTGCGTTCGGCGGCGACAATGCGCGCGTGTTGCAGACCGCCTTTGTGTTCGGTTCGACCGCTGCCGTCCTCACCATCCTCTCCTCGCCCTGGCTCCGCGCCTGGACCAAGGTGAAGCTCGCCAAGCATTTCTTCAGCCACCGCTACGATTATCGCGCGGAGTGGATCCGCTTCACCGACACGCTCGGCAAGCCCGACGAGGGCGCGGCCCCGCTCGACGAACGGATCGTGAAGGCAGTCGCCGATTTGACCGATTCGCCCTCGGGCCTGTTGCTCGTACCCGACGGCACCGGGCTCGGCATCGGCCCGGGCTGGAACTGGGCGCCCGACGGACTGCCCCACACCGGCAACGACGAAGCGCTTGCGACCTATCTCGGCGCGAGCGGCCGGATCATCGAGCTCGATGCGGTGCGCAGCGAGAGCGCCACGCCGGAAGAGATTGCCGCCGCTCCATTGTGGATGGTCAATGAGAGCCACGCCTGGGCACTGGTCCCGCTGGTCCATCTCGACCGCTTGCAGGGCGCGATCCTGCTCGCCAGGCCGCCGGTCGACCGCGCGCTCGACTGGGAGGATTTCGACCTGCTGCGCATCGCCGGCCGCCAGGTCGCGAGCTATCTGGCCGAGGCCCGCGCGCAGGAAGCGCTTTCGGATGCCCAGCGCTTCGACGAATTCAACCGCCGCTTCGCCTTCATCATGCACGACATCAAGAATCTGGTGAGCCAATTGACCCTCGTCGCCCGCAATGCCGAACGCCATGCCGACAACCCCGATTTCCGCGCCGACATGGTCGCAACCCTGCAGGATTCGGCCGGGCGGATGAATGACCTGCTCGCGCGGCTGTCCCAGCATCATTCAGGCCGGGCCGAGGAGCTGCGGCCGGTCGAGGTGCTGCCGCTGGCCGAAGGCGTCGCCGCCCGGCGCCGCGCCCAGCATCCGATCGCCGTGATCGGAGACCGCCGCGCGCTGGCCCTGGTCGACCCGGCCCGGTTCGAGCAGGCGCTCGGCCATCTCGTCCAGAACGCAATCGAGGCGAGCGATCCGGCCGAACCGGTGACGATCGCGATCATGACCGAGGGTGGTCAGATGGTGGTCGACGTGATCGATCAGGGATGCGGCATGACCCCCGCCTTTATCCGCGAAAAGCTGTTCAGACCGTTCACCTCGTCCAAGCCGGGCGGCTTCGGTGTCGGCGCCTTCGAGGCGCAGCAGCTCGTGCAGGCAATGGGCGGCAGCGTTTCGGTGGCAAGCCGCGAGGGCGAAGGCACGCGGTTCCGCGTGACGCTCGCCGCACCGCGCTCGACGTCGCTCGAGGAGGCGGCATGACCGACATGAAAGAGACCCGCCCCAAGCTGCTGATCGTCGAGGACGATACCGGGCTGCAGCGACAATTGCGCTGGGCTTATGAAGATTATGACGTTGTCGTCGCCGGCGACCGCGCCTCCGCACTCGATATGGTGCGTTTGGAGGAACCTGCCGTCGTCACGCTCGATCTCGGCCTTCCGCCCGACCCCGACGGCGTGAGCGAGGGCTTCGCGACCCTGGAGGCAATCCTGGCGCTCAAGCCTGATACCAAGGTGATTGTCGCCTCCGGCCATGGTGCGCGCGACAGCGCCTTGAAGGCGATTGCCGATGGCGCATGGGATTTCTACGCCAAGCCGATCGACATCGACGCGCTCGGCCTGATCGTCGCGCGTGCCTTTCATGTCCATGCGCTCGAGGCGGAGAACCGCCGGCTCGCCGAACGGCAGGAGGGCGAGACTGCGCTCGGCGGCATGATCACCGCGTCGCCCGAGATGCTCAAGGTCACCCGCACCATCGAGCGGGTGGCGGGCGCGGACGTATCGGTGATGCTGCTCGGCGCGAGCGGCACCGGCAAGGAATTGCTTGCGCGCGGCCTGCATGATGCGAGCCCGCGCGCAAGGGGCGCGTTCGTCGCGATCAACTGCGCCGCGATCCCCGACACGCTCCTCGAAAGCGAATTGTTCGGGCACGAGAAGGGAGCCTTTACCGGCGCGGTGAAGACGACCGAAGGCAAGATCGAGCAGGCCCAGGGCGGTACGCTGTTCCTCGACGAGGTCGGCGACATCCCCCTGCCGCTTCAGGTCAAGCTGCTCCGCTTCCTTCAGGAACGGGTGATCGAGCGGATCGGCGGCCGCAAACCGATTCCGGTCGACACGAGGATCGTCTGCGCCACACACCAGGATGTCGACGCAATGGTCGCCGATGGTCGCTTCCGCGAGGATCTGTATTACCGGCTCGCCGAGATCGTCGTGCGCATTCCGTCGCTCGCCGAGCGGTCGGGCGATGCCGGGCTGCTCGCGCGCCACTTCCTCAAAAAATACGCCAAGTCGATGAACCCCGGCGTGACCGGGCTGTCGGCCGAGGCCCGCACGGCGATCGACGCCTGGAGCTGGCCGGGCAATGTCCGCGAGCTCGAGAACCGGATGAAACGCGCCGTGATCATGGCCGAGGGCAAGCTCGTCACCGCGGCCGATCTCGATCTGCCTGGCAATGCCGAGGAGATGCCGCTCAACCTGCGCGCGGCGCGCGAGACAGCCGATCGCAAGGCGATCCGCCACGCACTGGCGCGCGCCGAGGGCAATATCTCGAACACCGCCAAGCTGCTCGGGGTGAGCCGGCCGACGCTCTACGACCTGCTGAAGAGCTATGATCTCCATGCGTAATCGCCGCCCCCTCATGATTGCCGGCTCGCTCTCGATTCTGGCGGCGGCACTCATCGCGTTCGCCTCCACCGGCTCCGCCCGTGCCGCCGGTGCCGCCGATGCGCGCCTCGAGCTTTCGCGGAGCCTCGGCCTGCTCCATGCCGGCAATATCAGCGCGGCACGGCGCCATGCCCAGGCGGCGATCAAGGCTGATCCGGGCTGGGGCCTGGCCCATGCCGTGCTGGCGCGCATCTATCTTGCGCTCGAGGACGGCGTCGCCGCCGAGGGCGAGCTCGGTCGCGCCAGGGACGCCGGCTTCGATATCGAGCGCGCGCATCAGCTCTACGCCCATGCCTGGCTGCTCCAGGGCGACCCGAAGCGCGCGATCGCGGAAGCGGGCAAGGCAGAGCCGCGCTTCGCTGGATATGCCCTGCGCGTCGGCGCGCGGGCGCTCGCCGCACAGGGCGATCTGCCGGGCGCGCAGCAGACGCTCGCGCGGCTGCTCGCAGTCGCACCCAGGGACAGCGCAGCCTGGTCGGATCTCGGACGCGTCCGCTATACGTCGGGTGACACTGCGGGCGCGATCGACGCGGCGACCAGGGCGATCGCGCTCGACGGCAACAATATCGAGGCGCTGACGCTGCGCGGCGAGCTGGTCCGCGGCCAATATGGCCTGGTCGCTGCGCTCCCCTGGTTCGAGGCGGCGCTGAAGCATGACGCCTATTACCATCCGGCACTGATCGAATATGCCGCCACGCTGGGAGATGCCGGGCGCTATGCGGATATGCTGGAGGCTACCCGCCACGCGCTTGCGGCACGGCCAGGCAGCCCACAGGCCTTTTATCTCCAGGCGGTCCTCGCCGCACGCGCTGGCAATTACGATCTGTCGCGGTCGCTGATGGAGCGGACCGCCGGCAAGCTTGACGGGCTGCCCGGTGCGATGCTGCTTGGCGGTGTGCTCTCCTACCAGGCCGGCGCCTATGAGCAGGCGATCGAGCAATGGCGCGGTCTGGTCGGCCGCCAGCCGATGAACCTCTCGGTGCGCAGGTTGCTCGCGACTGCGCTACTCCGATCGGGCGACGCCAAGAGCGCGCTCGACGTGCTGCGCCCGATCGCGCTGCGCGGCGATGCCGACAGCTATACGCTCAGCCTTGTCGCCCGCGCTTTCGAGCGGACCGGCGAGCGCGACTGGTCGAGCAGGTTCCTCGATCGCGCTGCCTGGCCGGCGCATGGCGGATCGACCCCCTTCGGTACTGACGACAGCCTGCCCGTGCTCGGCAATGCCGCCAATGACGCGCCCGACGATCCCGTGCTCAGGCTCGACTATCTTCGCGGCCTGATCGATGCCGGCGACACCGGCGCTGCGCTCGGCCAGGCGCAGGCGCTTGCGCGCGACCATCCCGGCGCGCCTGCTGCTCAGCTCGCGCTCGGTGATGTGCTCATGGTGATGAAGCGCTATGGCGACGCCGCCACGGCTTATGCCCGCGCCGCCGATGCGCGGTTCGACGAGCCGACGATGCTCCGCGCGGTCGATGCGCTCGATCGTGGCGGCCGCCGGCAGGAGGCGGCAAATGTGCTGGCGCTGTTCCTGTCGCAGAATCCGCAGAGCATCGCCGGCCAGCGGCTCGCCGCGCACTGGCAGATCGCCGGCGGCGACTGGGACACGGCGATCGACACGCTCGAGGGGCTGCGCGGCCAGATCGGCAATCGTGACGGGGCGCTGCTCGCCGAGCTTGCCTATGCCTATATCGGGGATGACGATCCCGATACCGGGCTGGTCTATGCCAGAGCCGCGTATCGCCTCGCGCCGATGAACCCGGTCGCGACCGATGCCTATGGCTGGGCGCTCTACCAGCAGGGCAATACCGGGCCCGCGCTGCAGCTGCTCGAAAAAGCAGCCTCGATCGCGCCCGAGCATTCGGTGCTGCGCTGGCATCTCGGCCAGGCCTATGCCGATCTCGGCCGCAAGGCTGAGGCGGTCAGCCAGATCAAGGCGGCCCTGGCCGATCCAGGCTTCGACGATCGGAATGCGGCGATCGCGGCGTTGAAAGCATTGGGAACGCCTATTGCCTGATGGTCGGCTCCTTGTAACACGCCGCGCATGACCGACCCTCTCGCCCGCATCGCCGACGCGCTCGATCGCCTCTCTCCACCATCCCCCGCGCCGGCCGACCCGCTCACCCACCCGGCCTATATCTGGCGGGGCGATACGCTGACCGCCGCGCGCTCTTTCGAGGCGCAGCCGCTCGACCAGCTCCGCAATATCGATCTGCAGAAAGCCGCCCTGCTCGCCAATCTCGAACGCCTTGCCGCCGGATCGGCCGCGCACGACGTGCTGCTCTGGGGCGCGCGCGGCACCGGAAAATCGGCGCTGGTGAAAAGTGCGACCGCAGCCGTGCAGGCGGCTGGCGGCGACCTCGCGCTGATCGAAGTGGTGACCACCCGGCTCGACACGCTGCCTGCCCTGTTCGCCGCGATCGCGCCGGTCAGGCGTGCCTTCATCCTGTTCATCGACGATCTCGGCTTCGATGCAGCCGGCGATGCCCGCGCACTCCGCTCGATGCTCGAAGGCGGTGCGGAGGCCCGGCCGGCCAATGCTCGTCTGGTCGTCACCTCGAACCGTCGCCATCTGATCCCGCGCGACATTGCCGAGCAGGAGAGCGCGATCAACCCGCGTGACTCGATCGATGACAGCCTCGCGCTCGCCGACCGTTTCGGGCTCAGCCTCGGCTTCCACGCAATCGACCAGCACACCTATCTGGCGATCGTCCAGGGCTATGCAACGGCGCATGGCCTCGCCTTCGATCCGCAGGATGCGATCGGCTGGGCAACGCGGCGCGGCAGCCGATCAGGCCGTGTCGCCTGGCATTATATCGTCGATCTCGCCGGGCGGAGCGGGCGATCGCTGTCATAATATTGATCTCGGGCAGCTTTATCTCAGGTGCGGCTTGACTTGATCCTGCCGCACTGGCGTGATTCCGGTCATGAAACATATCGGCGACTTCGATCTCTGCGACCGCTTGTCGCCCACCATCCCGGTCTGGGTGACTCAGGTCGGTGTGGGCCTTTTGTCGGTTGTCGCTGCGCGGATCGTGCGGATGATCTTCGATATCGTTGCCGGAGGCGCGGCGCCGTTCGCCCTGATCTATCCAGCGATCATGCTCGCGACACTGTTCGCGCGCGCTTTCGCCGGGGTGATCACCGCCACGATCATGATCCTCTATATCTGGTATTATCTCTATCCGATCGAGAACAGCTTCCGCTTCGCAAACCCTGCAGAGGCGTTTTCGGTGATTGTCGTGGTGATCACCGCGATCATGACGATCCTCATCGCCGAGCTGTTCCGCAGCGTCGCCCGAAAGGCGACGCAGGAGCGCGATCGCCAGATCGCCGATCGCGACCTGTTCCTCGCCGAGTTCGACCACCGGATGAAGAATAATTTCGCGATCGTCGCGGGGTTGCTCGACATGCAGAAGCGCCGTGCGAGCAACCCGGCGACCGCCGAGGCGCTCGAAACCGCGCAGATGCGGGTCGACAGCATCGCCCGCGCGCACCGCCATCTCTATCGCGGCAGTGGCCAGCCCGGTGCGGTCGAGATGAAGGAGTATCTCGGCGATCTCTGTGCGGCACTCTCCGAATCGCTGTTTCCGCGGGGTGGCATCACCCTGGTCTGCAACAGCGACAAGGCCGCCGTGCCGCGCGACCGCGCGGTATCGATCGGGCTGGTGATCAACGAGCTCGTCACCAACGCGGCCAAGCACGCCTTTCCCGGCCGCGAGGTCGGCACCATCGTCGTCACCTTTCGCGCGAAGCCGGACGGTTGGGTCGTCATGGTTGCCGATGATGGCGTCGGCATGCCCGAAGCCGTTGCCACACCCGGCCCCGATCATGGCCTGGGCAGCCGCCTGATCGAGGCCTTTGCCCGTCAGGCCGGAGGCGCGATCACCACCGAAAGCGACGGTACCGGCACGCGGGTGACCATGGGCCTGGCGGCGTAGTCTCGGGAAGCTTCTTACCCCAACGCCTCGGCCTGCTCGGCGAGCTCAAGCCAGCGATGCTCCGCCGCGTCCTTCCGGGCCCGGGCCGTATCGATCGCCTTCATCAGCCGGTCGAACGCCGCCGGATCGCGCGCATAGAGATCGGGATCGGCCAGCGCCGCCTCGTCGCGCGCGATGGCTGCCTCAAGCTGCTCGATCTGCTTGGGCAGCAGTTCGTAGTCGCGCTGGTCCTTGTAGGTGAGCTTGACCTTCGGCGCCGGCGGCGCGGTCGGCTCCACCTTGCGCGGATTGGCGCGCTTGCCGCCGAGCACGCGCTGCTTGCGGCGCTTCTCCCAATCCTCATAACCGCCCGCGACCACGTCCACCGTGCCCGAGCCATCGAGCCCGAGCGTGATGGTCACGGTACGGTCGAGAAAGTCGCGATCATGGCTGACGATCAGGACCGTGCCGTCATAGTCCGAAATCACTTCCTGCAGCAGGTCGAGCGTCTCGAGATCGAGGTCGTTGGTCGGCTCGTCGAGCACCAGCAGGTTCGAGGGCCGGGCGAATTCGCGCGCAAGCAGCAGCCGCGACCGCTCGCCGCCCGACAGGGTTCCGACCAGGGCATCGACCAGCCCCGGCTCGAACAGGAACTCCTTGAGATAACCGATGACGTGTTTCTTGACGCCCTGCACCTCGATCCAGTCGCCGCCATCGGCGAGCACTTCGCGCACCGTCTTGTTGGGCGCCATCAGGCTGCGCTGCTGATCGATGACGATCCGGTCGAGCGTCTTGGCGAGGCGGATATGCCCCGTGTCCGGCGCCAGCTCTCCAGTCAGCAGCTTGAGCAGGGTCGTCTTGCCGGCGCCGTTTGCACCGACGATGCCGATCCGGTCGCCGCGCGTGATCCTGAGCGTCAGGTCCTTGATAATCGTCCGGTCACCAAAGCTCTTGCTGACGCCCTTGACGTCGATCACCACCTTGGTCCGGACATCGTCGCTGCCGATCGACAGGTTGGCGGTGCCCTGCGGCCCCATCATCGCTGCACGCACCGCGCGCATCTCGTGGAGCTTGGAGAGTCGGCCCTGGTTGCGCTTGCGCCGCCCGGTCACGCCGCGCAGCAACCAATGCTCCTCGAGCTTGAGCTTGGCGTCGAGCTTCTCGGCATTGCGCGCTTCTTCGGCATAGACCTGCTCGGTCCAGGCCTCGAAACCGCCAAAGCCGATCTCGGCGCGCCGCACCGATCCGCGATCGAGCCACAGTGTCTGCTTCGTGAGGCGAGTCAGGAAGGTGCGATCATGGCTGATCACGATGAAGGCGCCCCTGAACCGCCCGAGCCAATCCTCGAGCCAGTCGATCGCTGCGATGTCCAGATGGTTGGTTGGCTCGTCGAGCAGCAGCACATCGGGGTCCATCGCCAGCGCGCGGACGATCGCGGCGCGGCGGCGCTCGCCGCCCGATGCGCTCGCTGATTCACGCGTCAAGTCGATGCCGAGCTGATCGGCGATCGCATCGGCCTCGTGCCGCGCGGGCGCGTCATCGCCCGACAGCACGTAATCGAGCAATGTTGGGAAGTTGGCGAGGTCAGGCTCCTGTTCGAGCAGGACGACACGGGTGCCGGGCACGATCGTCCGCCGACCCTCGTCCGCCTCGATCTTGCCGGCGATCAGCTTGAGGAGCGTCGTCTTGCCGGCGCCGTTGCGGCCGATCAGTGCAAGCCGATCGCGCGCGCCGATATGGATGTCGAGCCCGCGGAACAGCCACCCCGAGCCCTGGATGATGCCGAGATTTTCATAAGCGAGGATTGGTGCTGCCATGGCGGTCCGTTAGGGCGCGCGCGGCGCGCGGGCAAGTTGCCCCGGAACGTGACCGACGCCTGAAGGGCGCATTCACAGGCTGTTCAAGCCGCGCTCCCTATGCGAAGCCGATGAAGATGCTCGTTACCCTCGCGTTATCCGCACTCGCCGCGCTCGGCCCGGTACCCGCCACGGCGGAGCCCGACCAGAAGCGCGACCAGCAGCGCGCGTTCGACGAAATGCGCAACGGCCGCATCCTGCCGCTGCGTGATATCGAGGCGCGCGTGCTTCCGTCGATGCGCGGCGCGCAATATATCGGCGTCGACTTCGATTCGGAGAGTGCCATTTACACGCTCAAATTCCTGCGCAATGGAAATGTCATCTGGGTTGAGGTGGACGGCCGTTCCGGCCGCACGCTCGGCCGTACCGGCAATTGATGCGCCCAATCGGCGGCGCTGGCCAAGGGGATAATCAATGCGCGTTCTAATCGTCGAGGACGAGCCCAGCCTGGGCCAGCAGCTCAAGAACACCCTGGAGGGTGCTGGCTATGCCATCGACCTCGCAACCGACGGCGAGGAAGGCCATTTCCTCGGCTCGACCGAGAATTACGACGCGATCGTGCTCGATCTGGGGCTGCCCGAGATCGATGGACTGACTGTGCTCGATCGCTGGCGCAAGGAAGGCCGCACCGCCCCGGTGCTTGTGCTGACCGCGCGGGACAGCTGGTCCGACAAGGTCGCCGGCCTCGATGCCGGTGCCGACGATTATGTCGCCAAGCCGTTCCAGAGCGAGGAGCTGATCGCCCGGCTGCGCGCGCTGATCCGTCGCGCCTCGGGCAACGCGTCATCCGAACTGATGGCGGGCGATGTCCGTCTCGACACCCGCTCGGGCAAGGTCACGCTCGCCGGCGAGCCGGTCAAGCTGACCGCGCAGGAGTACAAATTGCTCAGCTATCTGCTCCATCACAAGGGCAAGGTGGTCAGCCGGACCGAGCTGATCGAGCATATTTACGACCAGGATTTCGATCGCGATTCGAACACGATCGAGGTGTTCGTCACGCGCATCCGCAAGAAGCTTGGGCAGGATGTGATCACCACCATCCGGGGGCTGGGCTACAGCCTCGAGGATCCGGATGCGTGACGACACGCCTGTAGCCCTTTTGCTGTCATCCCCGCGAAAGCGAGGACCCATCATGAGTGGCCGGAGAGGGACCCCCGCTTTCGCGGGAAAGACGGAAAATGGCTGACGGTCCGGAAGCATCCGCAGTCGAAAACCGGCCGGACGTCGTCCCGCCAGCGGCACCCGCCGCGACAATGCCCGCCACCGACATCCGTCCGCCCAACCCCTATGTCCGGGTGCGCACCACCGGATCGCTCAGCCGCCGGATGATCTTCATCGCGGCGGGCTGGATTCTCCTGCTCCTCACCGGCGGCGGCTTCGCGCTCGACCGGGTGCTGACCGCGGCCGTCACCCGCAATTTCGACGACCAGCTCGAATATGTGCTGACCGCGCTGATCGTCTCGTCCGAGATCGGCCCGGACGGCGAGGTCGTGTTCAATCGCGAGCCGGCCGACCAGCGTTTCCTCGAGCCCTATTCGGGGCTCTATTGGCAGGTCAGCGGCAAGGGCCGCGACCCCTTCGCCTCGCGCTCGCTCTGGGACCGGCGGCTCGCCTTTGTCAGCAATCACAACGATCTCATCGTCCACGCTTATGACAGCGTGCAATTCCCCGACGAGAAATTGCGCATCCTCGAACGCGATGTGAAACTGCCCGGATCGCCCGTCCGCTGGCGCTTCCAGGTGGCCCAGAGCCGCGACGGCCTCGATGCGCAGATCAGCACGCTCAGGCGAACCCTGGTCCGAAGCTTCGTCCTGCTCGCCGTCGGGTTGATCGTCATGGCGGGCCTGCAGACCTTCTACGGCCTGTGGCCGCTCCGCCGCGTGCGCGAGGAGATCGCCCGCATGCGCGCGGGCAAGTCGCGCCAGGTCGAGCGCGCCATGCCGAACGAGGTCGCGCCTTTGGTCGAGGAACTCAACGCGCTGATCGAGCATAACGAGAAACAAGCCGAGGAGGCACGCCGCCACGCCGGCAACCTCGCCCATGCGCTCAAGACGCCGCTGACGGTGATCATGAATGCAGCCACTGCCCAGGCCGACGATCTCGGCGAGACGGTGATCCGCGAGGCGCGGACGATGCGTCGCCAGGTCGATCATCATCTCGCCCGCGCCCGTGCCGTGGGCCGCCGCGGCTCCGCGCACAGCCGGGCCGATGTGTGGCCGAGCCTCGAATCGGTCGAGCGCGCGGTGGGGCGGCTCTACCGCCATGTCCGCATCGACATCGCCGGGCCGAAGACGTTGCAGGTTCATGTCGAGCGCCAGGATCTCGATGAAATGCTCGGCAACCTGATTGAGAACGCAGCGAAATATGGCGGTGGGAGCGTGTTCGTGACGGTTAGCGCCCAGGCCGGTTTCGTCGAATTCCTGATCGAGGATGACGGCGTCGGGATCCCCGAGGAGGAACGCCAGCGTATCTTCGACCGGGGTGCGCGGCTCGACACGGGCAAACCGGGAACGGGTTTGGGACTGGCGATCGTGCGTGACGTGGCCGAGATTTACGAGGGCACGGTCAGCCTCGAGGAAAGCGAGGATTTGGGCGGGTTGCTGGTACGACTGAGGCTACCGGCAGCGAATTGACTTGCGGCCAGGACCGTCACCCCGGACTTGTTCTGGGGTCCACTGTCCCGCACGCGCAACGCCCGAAACTCCTGCGGCCCGGTGGATGCCGGAACAAGTCCGGCATGACGGTTGAGCTCAGACCGCCTTCTTCATCTCCCGCATTACCTCAGCGGTGATCTCGAGGCTCCGTTTGCGGGCGGCATGATCATAGATCGCACTCGCCACCATCACCTCGTCGACGCCGGTCCGCTTGACGAACGCCGCAAGGCCGCGCGCAACCGTCGCAGCGCTGCCGACCGCCGAGCACTCGAGCACATGATCGAGAATCCGCGCGCCCTGCGGACCGAGGGTCTCGCGATAGCCGGGCACCGGCGGCGGCAATTGGCGCGGGTTGCCGGTGCGCAATGCCACGAACGCCTGTTGCTGCGAGCTCGCGAGCAGTTCGGCCTCAGCATCGGTATCAGCGGCGAAGACGTTGAACCCGGCCATCACATGCGGCTTTCCCAGCGCCGGCGAAGGCCTGAAGTCACGCCGGTAGATCCCGATCGCCTGATCGAGCGCATCGGGCGCGAAATGCGAGGCAAAGGCATAAGGAAGCCCAAGCGCCGCCGCGAGCTGCGCGCCGAACAGACTCGAGCCCAGGATCCACAGCTCGGGCTTGGCCCCCGCACCCGGGGTCGCGCGAATGCCGGTCTTGCCGTCGTCGGCGAAATAGCTTTGCAGCTCGAGCACGTCCTGCGGAAAGGCGTTCGGGTCACTTTCCAGCGTGCGTCTGAGCGCGCGCGCGACGATTTGGTCCGAACCCGGCGCACGGCCGAGCCCGAGGTCGATCCGGCCAGGAAACAGCGCATCGAGCGTGCCGAACTGCTCGGCGATCACCAAAGGTGCGTGGTTGGGCAGCATGATCCCGCCCGCGCCCACCCGGATGCTCTCCGTTGCCGCTGCAACGTGCGCGATGACGACCGCAGTCGCCGCGCTGGCGATTCCGGACATGCCGTGATGCTCGGCAACCCAATAGCGGGTGAAGCCGAGGCGTTCGGCATGGCGCGCCAGATCCGCTGCGTTGGCGAGCGATTGCGCCACGCTGCCGCCCTGGACGACGGGCACGAGATCGAGAAGGGAATAGTCTGTCATGTGCGGGAGATGGGGAGCCTCGCCCCGTTCCGCCAGCCGTCGGAAATCCACCGACCAGCGAACCACGCCGCCGACATCCATGGCAAACATCCGGGACAAAGGCGATGGTCCCTGCCTTGCCCGCAGCGCCCTGCACGCCTAGAGCCGCGCGGCCATGCTCGCGCGCCTCCTCCCCATCCGCAACTGGATTTTCGACCTCGACAATACGCTGTATCCGGCGAGCGCCCGGCTGTTCGACCTGATTGACGCGAAGATGACGGCCTATATTGCCGATCGCTTCGGCTGTGACCTTGTCGAGGCGCGCCGAATCCAGAAGGGATATTTTCACGGCCACGGCACCACGCTTGCCGGGCTGATGGCCGAGCATCATGTCGATCCGCACGAATTCCTCGATTTCGTCCATGATATCGAGATGGACGTGCTCGAGGAGAATCTCCCGCTTGCCGCCGCGATCGCGAAGCTTCCCGGCAGGAAGATCGTCTTCACCAATGCCGATAGGCCCTATGCCGGGCGTGTGCTCGACCGGCTCGGCCTCGGCGCCAGCTTCGAAGCGGTGCACGACATCCATGCCATGGACCTGAAGCCGAAGCCGCAGCAATCCGCCTATGCCGGGCTGTGCGCCGCGTTCGGCATCGACCCGGCGGAAAGCCTGTTCGTCGAGGATATGGCGCGCAACCTGAAACCGGCGAAGGCGATCGGCATGACGACGGTCTGGGTGGACAATGGCTCCGAACAGGCGGGCGATACCGATCACAGCTATATCGATTTCACGACCCACGATATCCGGCACTGGCTGGAAGAGATAATGGAGACGGCATGAGCGACCTGCAGGGCATCATCGAGGCGGCATGGGACGCGCGCGACACCATCAGCGCGAACACCACGGGCGCGGTGCGCGATGCAGTCGATGGGGCGCTCACCCTGCTCGATTCAGGCGCAGCACGTGTCGCGGAGCCTGACGGCGCCGGCGGCTGGCGGGTGAACCAGTGGCTGAAGAAAGCAGTGCTGCTCTCCTTCCGCCTCAACGACAATGCGCTGGTCGATGGCGGCGCGGCGGGCGCGCCCGCCTTCGACAAGGTCCCTTCGAAATTCGCCGGCTGGGGCGAGGCCGAGTTTCGCTCTGGCGGCTTCCGCGTCGTCCCCGGCGCTGTCGCGCGCCGCGGCGCCTTCATCGGCAAGGGCGCCGTGCTGATGCCGAGCTTCGTCAATATCGGCGCCTGGGTCGGCGAAGGCACCATGGTCGATACCTGGGCGACGGTCGGCAGCTGCGCGCAGATCGGCCGTAACGTCCATATCTCGGGCGGGGCCGGCATCGGCGGGGTGCTCGAACCGCTCCAGGCCGATCCCGTCATCATCGGCGACGGCGCGTTCATCGGTGCCCGCTCGGAAGTGGCTGAAGGCGTCCGCGTGGGCGAGGGCGCAGTGCTGTCGATGGGAGTCTATCTCGGCGCCTCGACCAAGATCGTCGATCGCGCCACGGGCGAGATCTTCCGCGGCGAAGTCCCGCCTTACGCAGTGGTCGTTCCCGGCAGCATGGGCGGGGGAGACGGCAAGCCGGCGCTTTACTGTGCCGTGATCGTCAAGCGGGTCGACGCCCAGACCCGCTCGAAGACAAGCATCAACGAACTGCTCAGGGATTGATCCGCAAGCTCGCCTGCCTGTTCCTGTTGCTGGCGGCCGCCCCGGCACCGCCCGCCCCCGAGTCTCGACCAGTACCGAACGATCCGGCCGAAATCGTCCGAACCTTGCCGCATGATCCGCACGCTTTCACCGAGGGTCTGTTCTACCGCGACGGCTATTTCTACGAGAGCACCGGCGAGGTCGGCCATTCGACGATACGCAAGGTCAACGTCGAGACCGGTAAGGTCGTCCGGAGCGTCACCATCCCGCCGCCCTATTTCGGCGAGGGAATCGTCGCTTTCGGCAAGGAGCTGTTCAGCCTCACCTGGCAGCAGCAGATCGGCTTTCGCTGGTCGATCGATACGATGCGCAAGCGCGGCGTCTTCCATTATCCCGGCGAAGGCTGGGCGCTCACCACCGATGGCAAGTTCATCATCATGTCGGACGGCACCGCGAGCTTGCGTTTCCTCGATCCGGTGACGCTGATCGAACGCCGCCGTCTTGACGTCACTGCGGACGGCGTGCCGGTCGACCAGCTCAACGAGCTCGAATATGTCGATGGCGAGATTCTCGCCAATGTCTGGCGGACCAACGATATCGTCCGGATCGACCCCGCGACCGGGCATGTCATCGGCTGGATCGATGTGTCGGCGCTCGCCGCCACCATCCATGCTAGTGATCCCGACGCAGTGCCCAACGGAATCGCCTGGGATGCCGCCGGCCGGCGCCTGTTCGTCACCGGCAAGGACTGGCCGGTGATGTTCGTCATCAAACCGCCGAGGCGGCATTAGCCGGCTGACGTCTCGACAACGTCACACCCCGCTCCTATCCCGCGCCCAACATCTTCAGGGAATCCCGCACCAATGACAACCGCCAGCAAGGTCCTCGACCGAGTCCTCGTGCTCGAAATGGTGCGCGTCACCGAAGCCGCCGCGATCGCCGCCTCGAAGCTGGTCGGCCGCGGCGACGAAAAGGCGGCCGATCATGCCGCGGTGGAGGCGATGCGCGCCGCGCTCAACGAGCTCTATATGGACGGTACCGTCGTGATCGGCGAAGGCGAGCGCGACGAGGCCCCGATGCTCTATATCGGCGAGAAGGTCGGCTCGGCGATCGGCAAGGGCCCGAAGATCGATATCGCGCTCGATCCGCTCGAAGGCACCACGATCTGCGCCACCGCCGGCCCCAATTCGCTCGCGGTGCTGGCGATCGCCGAACAGGGCGGCCTGCTCAACGCGCCCGACGTCTATATGGACAAGATCGCGGTCGGCCCGGGCTATCCCGAAGGCATCATCGATCTCGACAAGTCACCGACCGAGAATGTCATCGCCATCGCCGCCGCCAAGGGGGTCAGCCCGGCCGAAATCATCGCCTGCGTACTCGATCGGCCGCGCCACGAAAAGCTGATCGCCGAGTTGCGCAGCCTCGGCTGTGGCATCATGCTGATCGGCGACGGCGATGTCGCCGGCGTGATCGCGACGACCAACCCGGACACGACGATCGACATCTATATGGGCGCCGGCGGCGCTCCCGAGGGCGTGCTGGCAGCCGCTGCGTTGCGCTGCGTCGGCGGGCAGTTCAAGGGTCGCCTCCTGTTCCGCAACGACGACGAGCGCGCCCGCGCGCACAAATGGGGCGTGACCGATCTCGACAAGCAATATGACCTGACCGAGCTCGCCCGTGGCGACTGCATCTTCGCCGCGACCGGCGTGACGGACGGCTCGCTGCTCGCCGGCGTCAAGCGCAAGGCACGCGTGATGACGACCGAAAGCGTCGTGATGCGTGCCAGCTCCGGCACGGTGCGCTGGGTCAGGGGTGAGCACCGCATCGGCTGATGGGTGCGCCTCTCGCATCTGCGAACAATTTTTTCCGCACGTGCGAACAAGCCACTGCGCTCTAACGCCTTCTTAACCAGCCCTGTTTAGATCTTGCCTTCCGACGATTTGCTACATCCGGCGGGAAGGTTCATCCACTTGAGCGACCAGACGACATCTAAGCAGCTCCCTGAGCCTGGCAGCATCAGCGACTCGCTGAACATCGCTGAGCGCGTGGCGCTGTTCGGCTTCACCGCCGAGGACCTCGCGCTTTCGAAGAAAATGTGGACGATCATCGAGCCCGAGGCCCGCTCGATTTCCGAGACGCACTGGAATCAGTGGCACCGCTTCTTCGGCAATCGCGATCGCTTCGTCGCCCATGATCATGAGCGCGCCATCGAACTCGGCATCGCCTATCTGCGCAATCGCTACCAGCATCCCGATCAGCGCGAGTGGGTGCGATCGGCCGAGCGCACCGTCGCCGCTGCCTTCGCGGCCAATGTGTCGCTGACCGCGATCCTGTCGATGACCTGCGCCGGCGCGAGCAAGACCCTTGAAATCCTGTCGAACGGCTATGATTGCAGCAAGGAGGAGCGGCAGCAGATCAGCGAGGTGTTCTCGCGGCTGCGGTCGCTTGAATGCGACGTCTATGCCTCGCTCTACAGCAGCTATATCGGCTTCGATGCGCAAAAGCAGCGCGACCAGCTTGCCGACACGTTCCGCGACGGCTTCGCGATGACAGTCGAATCAGCCACCCAGGAAGGCGCGGCGTTGCGCGAGCAGACCATGCGCAGCTCGGCCTCGGCACGCGGCATGCTCGGCAAGGCAACCGAGGTCGCGGCGGCAGCCGAACAATCAGCCGTCGCGATGCGCGAGGCGGCCCGCACCGCCGCCGGCCTGATCCGCGCCATCGAGGATGCCCGGGGCGAGGTCGAGGCGGCAGCCGAGATCGCAACCCGCGCCTCGATCCAGGCAGGCGCCGCGGTCGGCATGTCCGAGGCGCTGAGCGGCCATGCCAATTCGATCGAAAGCATCCTCGGCCTGATTCGCGACATCGCCGGCCAGACCAACCTGCTCGCGCTCAACGCAACGATCGAGGCCGCGCGCGCCGGCGATGCCGGCCGCGGGTTCGCGGTCGTCGCACAGGAAGTGAAGAGCCTCGCCAGCCAGACCGCGCGCGCCACCGACGACATCGCCGGCAAGATCGCCGCGATCCAGTCGGCCACCAAGGGCGCGGTCGAAACCAATGCCGGCATCCGCGCGACGGTTTCCGAGGTGCAGGAAAGCGCCAATCGGATCCGTCTCGCCATGGAGTCGCAGGCTCAGACCGTCACCGCGATCACCGCCGCGGTCGATGAGACAGCGCTCGCCGCCGACGTCATGTCGACCAACATCACCATGATCCATGAGGATACCGAAACCGTCGCCGCGCAGATCGACAGCGTCGGCCGCGGCTTTGACGTGCTCGACGGGCGGCTCGGCAACCTCAAGACAAGCGCCGGCGACTTCGCGGCGAGGGTCGCCGCCTGAGCTGAGGGCTGGTGTCCCGTGTCTCTCCTTCCCGGCCTTCGCCGGGGAAACGGGAGTGAGCGTGCCGAAAGAATATCGTCGTTAACAACTTCAGGCTGACCTCCCGGCTGCCCCACATCCCACCAATTCCAACCAGATCGACTACGTCTCCCGTTGCGTGGAACGTACCGTGGGATGATTGTTTCGCCCTCGTGCCAAAGCCTTGTGCTTGCCTTGGCGCATGCGGGCGACAGCGTACCCGTCGCCGGATTCAGTGAATTCGAAAGGGGCGACGATGACATCAACCATCACCGGATCCATCACGGGGCGCCGGATCGGCCGGCGGGGGATTGCCGCGGGCATTTCAGCGGTTGCCGGGATCGGCCTGCTGACCGCCGCGGCGACGAAGCCGCGGCCGGCACCCCCGCCCTCCTATCTCGCCGCCTTCCCGAATTTCTCGCCGATCCTGACGCCGCAATTCCCCGGCGACGTCGATATCGCGCTCAAGACCCGGCTCGAGAAACTGCAGAAATTCCCCGAGGTGCAGCGCGAGTTCGACCTCTATTCCTGGCAGATGTTCTTCGCGCTGAACTGGCCGACCAACAATCAGGGCAAGCCGGCGCCCTCGCTCACCAGCACAGCCTTCGGCGCGCCGCGCTGGACTCTCTGGCATAATTCAAGCGCGATCTTCCAGCCGGACGGGGCGCGGCCGGCCGCCTGCGGGCTCCAGGCGGCGGCGAACAATCTCGTCTTGCGCCGCGATCTCAGCAAGCCGGTCAGCCGCGGCCTTCAGCCCTTCTCGCTCGCGTCTACCGCCAATGCCGATCCGCGCACGACGCGTTTCCTCGGCGTGATCTCGGCGGTGGGCGAGCTCAACGCCTCCAATCTCAGCGACATCAAGCAGGCCTTCAGCGGCCCGCTGATCGATCAGAATGGCGAGTTCGTCTATTACGAGATCATGATCAATCCCGAAGAGGTGAACTATCTCTGCGCGAACAATCTCTACAATATCAACGGCCAGGTCGCCTTCAGCCAGGGCGGCGGCAAGGTCGACATGCCGTTCGGCACGCCCAAGATCGACTGGAGCGGCTCGACCGAGCTGAAATTCGCCTGGCGCATCCTGAAGCAGGGCAAGGATGATTTCAGCCGCTTTTACACTACCCAGGCGGTCGTCATCGATCAGGGCCCTGACGGCAAGCAGCTCGAACGCCATGTGACGGTCGGCCTGGTCGGCATGCATATCGCCCACAAGAGCTCGACCTCGCCGCAATGGATCTGGTCGACTTTCGAACAGGTCGACAATCTCGATGTCGATCCGGTCGCCCATCCCAATCTGAAGCCCAATTTCACTGATGTCGGCTGCCCGATCTGTGCGGTGAACACGCTGCCGGTGAAGAACAATGCCGGGGTCTATCCGCGCATCCCCACCCAGGCCTGGCGCGCCATCCCGATTCCGGGCGACAAGAAGGCGCTCAATGCCCAGGTCCAGGCCTCGCTCCACCGGATGGGCAGCGTCTGGCAATATTATGAGCTGATCGACACCCAGTGGCCGACTGACCCGAGCGCACCACCGTCGCCTTGGGACGGCGGCCTGCCCGATGCGGTCACCAACAAGGCCGGCGGCCGCGTCACCCCGGTGATGCTCACCAACATCACCATGGAAACCTATTTCCAGAAGGGCAACCAGCCGGCGTGCAACGGCGAGGAGACGCCCAGTTCCTACACGGGCTGCGGCACCGACAAGGCCGAGCCGCCGATATGGAATGCACGGCTCAACAATCTCGGCCATCCGGTCAAGCCAGGGCTCAACACCTCGGCCTTCATGACCGAGAGCTGCACCGGCTGCCATTCGTCGGCGGGCATCTATACCAGCTACGATCCCAAGACCGGAGCCAACACCCAGTCGGGCCAGCTCACCGGGGACTTCTCCTGGCTGATGGCGCAAAAAGCGAGCTACGCCGGCGGCGCCGCCCCGACGACCCCGCCGCCTGCGGTACTGCGCGCGAAGAGGAATGAATAGGCGAGTCCTCGTCCATTCCATGTTCGATCAGTGAGGGGGCTCATCATGCGAAATCTGTTTCTCGTCCTCGCCGCCATCACGGCGATCTTCGTTGGATTGGGCGTCGGCATCGCCCAGGGCCCGCAACAGGTCCCCAATCCGGCGATGACGGATCCCGACCAGCAGGCCTGGCGGCTGTTCCTGGCCGTCAACCAGAAGGTCCCGCGCCCGGGCGCCAACGACGCGCTGTTCGAGACATGGGCAAATGACGGCGACACGTTCAAGCCGGTTCCCGCCTGGCCGACCACGCCTTCGGCCGGCAAGGCGGCCCCGCGTGCCTTGTCCCTCGTACTGCAGCGCGCCCATGCCGCGCATGTCGGCCCGATCGTCGAGGTCGTGCCGGGCGGCACTGATCTGGTCAGCGAGGAAACCCGCCACAACCGGCCCGATTTCGACTTCATCGTCCAGAACAGGCTGTTCAAGGTGTCAGGCCTGCAGGCCGCCTTCACCGCCGGCAAGACGCTCACCTTCCCGATCGATTCGATGGAAGTGAAGGCCAACTGGGTCGAGGTAGGCCGGTTGAAGGAGTTCAACGGCTTTACCGGCACGCCGGCCGATGCCGCCAAAATCTATCACGTCAATTCAGCGGGCGGGAAGCAATATGCCCTGGTCGCCTTCCACATCATCTCGAAGCTGGTGCCGAACTGGACCTGGGCGACCTTCGAGCACAAGGACAATCCCGGCCGCTGTGACATTCTCGGCTGCCGCGACAGCTTCGGCGCCCAGATCCCCTATGTCGCGCCACTCTCGACGGTTGAATCCAAGACTCACTATCCGAATTGCGCGAAGACCGCCGCGCTGACCGCCCTGCTTTCGCAGGCGAAGATCGACCCCGCCTTCACCAATTATTGCCTCAAGGGGTCGCAATCGGATTTCACCGATCCATCGGGGCTGGTGATCCGGGTCGGCAACTCAGTCACTGAGCAGGGCTTCGTCGCCCAGGCATCGTGCATGTCCTGCCATGGCAGAGCTGCCTTCGACGCGACCGGCCATGCCACAAGCTTCGCAGGCTTCGATCCGCTGACGATCAACACGCCGCTGACCAGCAACGCCGGCAATGGCCCGATCGGCCCGATCGATTCGCGCTGGTACTGGGTCGCGGGCGGCCCGCCTTCCTATCCGAGCCTGGTCGGCGAGCAGGACCTGACCCGGATCGCGCTGCCGGCCGATTTCGTCTGGTCGATCCCCTTCTGCGCGATCGACGACACGACCAAGCCGCCCGAGACGAAGTCGCGCTTCTGCTCGGCGAAATAGGGTCGGTCGTCGCTCCGGCCGTTTTCGGCCCGGCGCAGATAGGGAAGGCCGTGAAGCATCGTTTCACCGTCCCGCGCTGGGGCGTTGCCGGTCTCTCGACTTCTATCGCCGCCGAAACCGCGCCTCGTCCTCGGCCCCCGCGATCAGCGCCTGCGCGCGGCCGATCGCCGTGTCGATGTCCCCCGCCCGCTTCATCGCCGCGGCGCGCCGATACAGGGCGAGCGCTGTCGGATAGTCGCCACGCTGCTCGGCGCACAGGCCGAGGTTGAACACCGTCGAAAGCTGGCCCGGCTGCTCCTGATCGATCCCTTCCCATGCCGTGCAGGCCGCGCGGAGATCGCGCTGCGACAATTTCACGGTGTCCCTGAAACGCACGCCCAGCTCTTTCGAGAGACCTGCGCGGTCCTCGCGGAAGCGGATCTTGTAGGTCTCGCCGTGCGGCGCGATCTCGCTGCGCGTCTCGCCCGCAATACCGCTGATCATATCTGCGATCGTCGCCTCTGCGCTTTGCGACGGGCTCTCGCCGGGGCACCAGCTGATCGTCTCGCTGCGCGGCTTGGTCGCGGTATAGACGATCGCGCCGTCAGCCACGCGAACGATGCGCAAGGAAGCGGTCAGGCTCGTCGTCCGCTCGGTGCACGGCACCGGCACATCCTCATTCTTGGTGCATTTGCCCTCGCTCTCCCCGGACTCGGGGGCGGCGCGCTCGACGCAGCGATTGCGCATCAGCTTGACCCGGTGCTCCTCCCAGTCCGATGTCGCCGATCCGCTCAACACGCCCTCAGCGCGCGCGGGCCCCGCACCGCCCCCGAGCAGGGTGAAATGCCGGCCGCCGCCATTCTCGGCCTGGAGCAGCGCGCCGCCGATCGCATTCGCAAGCTGCTCCCCATCGCGGCCCGAGAAGCGCTCGATCGCCAGTCGCCGGAGATAGCTCGCCTCGCGATTCTGCGCCGGAAAGCGCCCCGAAATGGTGATGGTTTCGGCGACGGCGCCTCCCGCGGTGGCGAGGGCGGCAATCGCGAGGGCGCGCATAGCGGCGCGGTGCGTGAAGAATCGGGCCATGGCGTAGTCCCCCCGGAAACGAATCGGCTGCGATATGATATCGTCGTCGGACCGACCTCGGCAAGCAGACGGCTCTAGCCCTCGAAAAGCCGGTTGACCCGGCCCCTCCTGCCAGCCCAGAGCATCGGCAACTACAGGAGAGCGGATATGAGCGAAGCACTGACGGGGCTTGAACTCCGATCGACGGTCACCAGCGGCGGTGAACTGCAGCTCACTCTGGCCGAGGTCACGCTCGACCCGCCCGGTCCCGACGAGGTGATCGTCCGGGTCGAGGCTGCGCCGATCAACCCGTCCGATCTCGGCCTGCTGCTCGGTCCGGCCGACATTGCCACGATGAAGGCCGGCGGCACCGCTGATCGCCCGACCCTCACCGCGACCATCCCGCCGCAGCGCATGCGGGCGATGACCGCCCGGCTCGACGAACCGATGCCCGTCGGCAATGAAGGCGCCGGTACCGTCGTCCAGGCAGGGGAGAACGCCCGGCATCTCCTCGGCAAGAAGGTCGGCATGATCGGCGGCGCGATGTACACGCAATATCGCAAGCTGCCGGCGCGCGACGTGATCATCCTGCCCGAGGGAGCGAGTGCCGCCGACGGCGCCTCGATGTTCGTCAACCCGCTGACCGCGCTCGGCTTTGTCGAGACCATGCGCGCTGAAGGGCACAAGGCGATCGTCCACACCGCCGCCGCGTCCAATCTCGGCCAGATGCTCAACAAGATCTGCCTGGCTGACAGCATTCCACTCGTGAACATCGTTCGCAACGACGTGCAGGCGGCAATCCTGCGCGGCATCGGCGCGACCCACATCGTCGACAGCAGCGCACCGGATTTCGAAGCTGTCCTCGCCGATGCCATCGCGGAGACCGGCGCCACCATCGGCTTCGACGCGATCGGCGGCGGCAAGCTCGCCGGCCAGATCCTCAATGCAATGGAGGTCGCCGCGAACCGCAACGCCACCGGGTATAGCCGCTATGGTTCGACGACCTACAAACAGGTCTATATCTACGGCATGCTCGATCCCGGCCCGACCATCATCAACCGAACCTTCGGGTTTTCCTGGGGGCTTTGCGGCTGGCTACTGACCCCTTTCCTGATGAAGGCCGGCGAGGAGGTGATCGCCCGCCTCCGCCAGCGCGTCGCCGACGAGCTGAAAACCACCTTCGCCAGCCACTACACCGCGACGATCAGCCTCGCGGATGCGCTCCGCCCCGAAATTGTCGAGGCTTATGAGCGCAAGACGACGGGCGAGAAATATCTGATCGACCCGAGCGCGTAGCGAAGGTCGCTCTGTGGTGACTCGTCAGCTGAACCTGCCCGCTGACGATCGCCACTCTGCGCGAAAGATATGCAACGGACGGTGTTGCGCATCCTCCCGGATTCGACTGTGATCGAGGTGCCGCCAGAACGTTTGCTGCTTCGGCTGGACTGATTGACTTCCGCCGTGTCCCTTGCAGGATGCGCGACATTCACCCCGGGGAGAATCGCGTGAATCGCCTGAAATCCGCCTGCGCGATCGCCGCGCTCGTCCTTGGCATTGCCACTCCAGTCATTGCCGGCCGGCCCCAGGCAGCCCCTGCCGTCGAAGCCGCAGCCGAATCTCCCTATACCGTCGAGGAAGTGATGGTGCCGATGCGCGACGGCGCGAAGCTGCAGACGGTCATCCTGCGCCCCCGCAACCAGTCAGGCCCGCTGCCGATCCTGTTCTCGCGCACGCCCTACGGCGTCAACACGGCCGCGCCCAGATCAGTCCCGAAGAACTGGGCGGCGCTCGACAAGGACGGCTATATCTACGTTTCGCAGTCCATGCGCGGGCGCTTCAAGTCGGATGGCGTCTTCACCCTTTCAACCGCAGTCCATCCCAACGATCCGACCGCGATCGACGAATCGACCGACGCTTACGATTCGATCGATTGGCTGGTGAAGAACGTGCCGAACAACAACGGCAAGGTCGGCATGTGGGGCGTCTCCTATCCCGGCTTCGCCGCCGCCGTCGCGCTCGCCCATCCCCACCCTGCGCTCAAGGCAGTCAGCCCGCAGGCGGCCTGGATCGACTACTGGCAGAATGACGACCTTCACCGCAACGGGGCCCTCCGGCTGAGCTATGCGACTGACTGGGTCTCCTCGCTCCAGCTCGACAAGAACGACAACAAGGAATTCCATTACGATACCTACGACACCTATGACTGGTTCCTGAAAACCGGTCCGGTCGAGAATATCGACAAGCTCTATTTCAAGGGCCGGGTGCCGATGTTCACATCGCTGCTCGATCACCCCAATCACGACAGCTTTTACACAAGCCAGCGCTGGAGCGATTCGCTCGGCAAGACAGTGGTGCCGACCCTCAACGTGGCCGGCTATTGGGACCAGGAGGATCCCTGGGGCTCCTGGCAGATCTATTTCAGGCAGGCGAAGAACGATCCCGATCACCTCGCCTCGATCGTCGCCGGCCCCTGGGCGCATGGCTTCTGGCGCACCCCGGCCGACTCGCTTGGCCCGATCCCCTATAATGTCGCGAGCGGCCAGCAATTCCAGGAACAGGTCGAGGCGCCCTTCTTCGCTTACTGGCTCCACGGCAAGGGCGAGAAGCCCGGCGCGGGGGTGAAGAGTTTCCAGAGCGGCAGCTGGACCTGGCACAGCTACAAGAGCTGGCCGCCCGCCGAGGCGAAGAAGACTGACCTCTATCTCCATGCCAACGGCACGCTCTCCTTCACTGCCCCGGCGGCGAGCGAGGGATGCCGCGACTATGTCTCCGACCCGGCCAATCCGGTGCCGTTCCGCCAGCGGCCGATGTCGGGCACCTATCTCAGCCCCGACTGGCGCTGGTGGGAAGCTGCCGACCAGCGCTTCCTCGGCGGCCGACCCGATGTGCTGAGCTATGTCAGCGCACCGCTGACCGACAACCTCACCGTGACCGGCACTGTCGCTGCCCGGCTGATGGCAGCGACCAGCGGCACCGACAGCGATTTCGTCGTGAAGCTGATCGACGTCTATCCCGACGATTTCGAGAAATCGCACGCCCAGCTCCAGCCTGGCGACTATGCGAAGTCACTCAACGGCTATGAACTGCCGATCGCAATGGACGTCCGCCGCGGTCGCTTCCTCGCGAGCGACACCACGCCGCAGCCCCTGGTGCCCGAAAAGATCACCGCCTGGGACGTGCCGTTGCGCGAGCATGATCATGTCTTCCTCAAGGATCACCGCATCATGGTCCAGGTGCAATCAAGCTGGTTCCCGGTGATCGACCGCAACCCACAGCGCTTCGTGCCCAACATCATGCGCGCGAAGCCGGGTGATTTCGTCAAGGCGACCCAGAAGGTGTGTTCGGGTTCGAAGATCCTGCTGCCGGTGGTGCACTGACCGTCAGTTCTTCAGCCGCCACCCGGTCTTGAAGACCCATCCGATCACAAGCAGGCACACCACCAGGAACAGCATCGTCACCCCGAGGCTCAGCCCGACGCTGACATCGCCCTTGTCGAAAAAGCTCCAGCGGAACCCGCTGACCAGGTACACCACCGGGTTGAACAGGGTCACCGTCCGCCAGGGCTGGGGCAGCATGTCGATCGCGTAGAACGCGCCGCCGAGAAAGGTCAGCGGCGTGATGAGCAGGGCCGGCACGAACGCCAGCTGCTCGAAGCCATTGGCCCAGATGCCGATGATGAAACCGAACATGCTGAACGCAATGCTCGTCAGCAGCAGGAACGCCAGCATCGCGAAGGGATGGGCGATATGAAGCGGCACGAACAAGGCCGCGGTCGCAAGGATGATGAGGCCAAGCACGATCGACTTGGTCGCCGCTGCGCCGACGAAGCCCACCACCATCTCCATTGCGGTGACCGGTGCCGAGAGCAGCTCGAAGACGGTGCCGGTGAATTTGGGGAAGTAGATTCCCACCGACGCGTTCGAGATGCTCTGGGTCAGCAGCGAGAGCATGATCAGGCCCGGCACGATGAAGCTGCCATAACCGACCCCGTCGATCGTGCTCATGCGGGAGCCGATCGCCCCGCCGAACACGACGAAATAGAGTGAGGTGGTGATGACTGGCGTAACCAGGCTCTGCCACAAGGTGCGCAGCGCGCGCGCCATCTCGAAGCGGTAGATCGCCCAGATACCATGCGTGTTGATGTTCATGCCGCGACCTCCGCCCGGTCATGGTCGACCAGGTCGACGAAAATGTCCTCGAGCGAGCTTTTCGAGGTCTCGAGGTCCTTGAAGCCGATATGCAGGTCGCCGAGCGTGCGCAGCAGCGAGGGGATGCCGGTGCGCTCGGCCCGGGCGTCGAAGATATACCGTAGCCTCTCGCCCTCATCCTCGATCTCGAGATGCCAGTCGGCGAGCTCAGGCGGAATCGCGGTCATCGGCTCCTGCAGCGAGATCAGCATCTGGCGCTTGCCAAGCCGCTTCATCAGCTCGGTCTTCTCTTCGACCAGGATCAGCCTGCCCTTGTCGATCACCCCGACCCGGTCGGCCATCTCCTCGGCCTCCTCGATATAATGGGTAGTCAGGATGATCGTCGTGCCCTTGTCGCGCAGCCGGTGGATCAGCTTCCACATGTCGCGGCGCAGCGATACGTCGACGCCTGCGGTAGGCTCGTCGAGAAACAGAATGTCGGGCTCGTGGCTGAGCGCCTTGGCGATCAGCACGCGGCGCTTCATGCCGCCCGAAAGCTCCCTGATCTTGGTATTGCGCTTGTCCCACAGCGACAGGTCGCGCAGCACCTGTTCGAGATAGGCGTCGTCACGCCCTTTGCCGAACAGCCGGCGGCTGAAGCGGATCGTCGCCATCACTGTCTCGAACATGTCGACCGACAATTCCTGGGGCACCAGCCCGATCAGCCGCCGCGCTGCCTTGAAATCCTTCAGCGCGTCATGACCCATCACCGTGATCGTGCCGGTGGAAGGCGTCACGATCCCGCAGATGATGCTGATCAACGTGGTCTTGCCCGCGCCATTCGGCCCGAGCAGCGCGAAAATCTCGCCCTTCTCGATATCGAGGTCGATCGGTTCGAGCGCGCGCTGGCCGGAAGCATAGGTCTTGGAGACGCCGGCGACGGAAAGGATGGTTGCCATGAAGCCCCTTTTTGTTGGGGCCCAGATAAGGTGGCGCCGGCGCGGCTACAACCACGGGCCGGCGCATTCAGCCCTTCACGCGGGCCGCAGCGACTGCCTTTTGCAGTTCCTCGAGCGGCAGTGCGGACGAGACGACCTTGTCGCCGATCACCCAGCTCGGCGTACCGGTCATCCCCATCTTGTGCGCAAGCTCGAGATTCGAGGAAATCTCGGCCCGCGCGCGCGGCGCATAGGCCGACGCCTTCGCCATATCGAGCCCGGCCGACTTCGCCGCGGCCGCCATGCTTTCCGAGGTAAGCGGCCCGCCGGCATAGAGCGCGTCATGGAATGCCTGGAACTTGCCCTGGTCAGCGGCCGCGAGGCTGAGCTTGGCGGCGACGCCGCTTTCGTCGCTCAGGATCGGCAGCTCGCGATAGACTACTTTCACCTGCGGATCGCTTGCGATGAGCTGCGCGATCGTCGGCAGGCTGGCGCGGCAATAGCCGCAATTATAGTCGAAATATTCGACCACGGTGACGTCGCCCTTGGGATTGCCCGCCCAGGCGCTGCCGACCGGCCGCAGGATCGCACTGGCATTGGCGGCGACGACCTTGGCCGCCTCGCTCTGCTGCTGCGCCGTCTCGCGCTCCTGCAGCTTCTGCATCGCCTCGGGCAGGATTTCGGGATGGGCGAGGATATAGTCATGAACCACGACTTCCATCCGCCCGCGATCCACCGCGGCGAGCGACGACGGCACGGCGCGCTGGAACAGCCAGAAGGCGCCCGCGCCGATCAGCGCCGCGACCAGCGCCAGCGCGGCCAGCATGAGCGGGTTCTTCGCGAGGCGGTCAATCATCGGCGCTTATACTTTTTGGGGTTGTCGTCCATGTCGTTCTGCGCGGTCATCGCGATGTCCTGCGCGCGGATCCAGTCGCTTGTGTTGGGCGCCAGGCCCTGCATCGCGATCTTCGCCGTATAGGCGGCGGTTCGTGAATCCCCCGTCAGGCTCGCCTGCTCGGCGGTCGCGAGATTGGCACGAGGCTCGTCGCCGACCAGCGTATAGGCAGTGCCGAGCTGGTACCAGGCAAAGGGGTTGTCGTCGTCCCGCGCAACCGCCTGGCGCAGGATCTTCACTGCCTCGGGATAATGCGCCTTGTCCTCGGTGGCGATCAGCGCATGGCCGAAAGTGGTCGCGATCAGCGGCGCGTTGCGCGAGAGGTCGGTCGCCTCGCGCAATGGGGCGAGTGCCTCCTGCGGCTTGCCTGCCTCGAGCAGGATCTGGCCCTTGATCTCGAGGAAATAGGGGTCGTGCGGAAGCGCCTTTACCAGCGCCTCGGCCTCGGCATCGGCCTTGTCCGGATAACCCGCCTTGTGCCACGCATAGGCCCGCGCATAATGGGCGTAGATCGACTGGTCGCTCTCGGGATAGTCGTTCAGCGTCTGCTGATAGGGCGCGACATAACCCTCCAGCTTCGCCTTCACCCGTTTGAACCGGTCCTCGAGCGCCGGATCGGGCGGCGCGTTCCAGGCCGGTGAGTTGGTCAGGTCGGCAGTGAGGTTCGCGACGCGCTCGCCGCTGAGCGGATGGCTCTGCTCATAGGGGTCGATATTCTTGAGCCCATAAGCATATTCCTCATTCTGCAGCTTCTTGAAGAAGCTCAGCATGCCGCGCCCGCTGATACCCGCCTCGCGCAGGAACTTCGCGCCGGTCGCGTCGGCGGTCGCTTCCTGGACCCGGCTGAAGGCGAGGTACTTGCCCTGCCCCGCCGCCTGTCCCGCCGCGAGGATTCCAGCGCCGGCGTCGCCCGCCCCTGCCGCCATCGCGGCGATGCCGAGCACCATGCTGAGGATCGTGATGCCGAGCGCCGGCCTGATGCCGGCATCCTGCAGAATGACATGGCCATCGGCGACATGGCCGAGCTCGTGGGCGATCACGCCCTGGACCTGATTGGCATTGTCGGCCGCGTGGATCAGCCCCGAATTGATATAGACCGTCTGTCCGCCGGCGGTGAACGCGTTGATCGAATCGTCGTTGATCATCACGACGCGGACATTGTTGGGCGACAGCCCCGCCGCGAGAATCAGCGGCCGCGACATGTCGTTGAACATCGCCTCGGTCTCGGCGTCGCGCAGGATCGATTGCGCAGCCGCCGGCTGTGTCCAGATCAGGAGGGAAATCGCGAAGGCCGCGACGAGCCGCTTCATGACCGACATATCGCCGAGATTTCCTTCACAGGCAATTGGCACGACCGTCCGCTTGCGGCGAAACGGCTGAACCGCCGGTGAAGAAGGTCAAGCCCCTCCCGCAACGGGGAGGGGCTGACTCATTCACTGCCCGAAAGTGCGCTGCCACCAGCCGCGACGGGTGGAGCCCGCCTCGCCCGGATCGGGATCGATGCCCGCAGCGACATCATTGGCTGGCGCGTCATTGGCTGGCGCATCACTTGCCGTCACATTTGCCGGCGCCTCGTCGCTGAGCGGGATGGCAGGAGCTTCCGCGGCCGCTTCAACCTCTGCCCCGGCCTTTGCGCCTGCCTTGCGGCGTGGTGCGCGCGCCTTGGGCTTGGCTGCCTCGACCGGCGCCTCGGCCACTTCCACAACCAACGGCTCGGCTTCCGCAGCGACGGGCTCTGCCGCCACGACTTCAGCCTCGACCGGTGCCGCCTTGGCGCGGCGCGCACGCTTTGGCTTGGCCGGCGCGGCTTCAGCTTCCGCTTCCGCCGGCGCGGTTTCCTCGACGGGCGCGGCCGGTGCTGCTTCCGCAACATCAGTCCGTGCCTTGGGCCGGCGACGGCCCTTCTTGGGCGCTTCGGCCTCGATCGGCGCTTCTTCCGGCGTTGCCGCCGGCGCTTCCACGATCACGGCCTCGCCCGCCTCGACCGGCGCACCCTCGGCGCGATCGCCCTCGGCGCGACGACCACCACGACGACCGCGACGGCCACGGCGGCGACGGCCCTCGCCTTCACCGGCGACCGGCTGCTCGCCGGCAAACTCGCCTTCGCTCTCGGCGCCGGCTTCCTGCTCGGAACCTTCCGAACCCTCCTCGGCTCCTTCAGCGCGCTCAGGCGTGCCTTCCTCGCCCTCAGGCCGGTTGCGACCCCGGCGACCGCGACGGCGGCGACGGCGGCGTGCACCGCCTTCGTCATCGCCGGCCCGCTCACCCTGACGCTCGGCCGGGCGCTCGGTGCGCTCGCGCGGGCCCCGGGGCTGCTCGATCTCTTCCTCTTCCTCGGCGTCGATCTCGTCCTCGATCTCCTCGGGCAGATCCTCGTCGAACTCCTCGATCGCCGCTTCGAAACGCGGCGCATGCGCGGGCGGCGGGCCGGAGACGTCGACCGACATGCGGGCGCCCTCCTGCTCGCCGTCAGGCGCGACCTCGACCATCACGCCGTAGCGCTCCTCGATCTCGGCGAGTTCGGCGCGCTTCCGGTTGAGCAGGTAGAAGGCGGCTTCCTGGCTGGCGCGGAGCAGCAGCTGCGAGCCACGGCCGCGTGCTGCCTCGTCCTCGAGGAGACGCAGCGCCGAGAGGCCGGCTGACGAGGCGGTACGGACCAGCCCGGTGCCCTCGCAATGCGGGCACTGGCGGGTCGATGCCTCGAGCACGCCGGTGCGCAGGCGCTGGCGGCTCATCTCCATCAAGCCGAAGCTGGAGATGCGGCCGACCTGGATGCGGGCGCGATCGTTCTTGAGCGCCTCCTTCATCGCCTTCTCGACCTTCCGGACATTGGAGCCATTGTCCATGTCGATAAAATCGATGACGACGAGCCCGGCCATGTCGCGCAGGCGCAGCTGGCGCGCGATCTCGTTCGCTGCTTCGAGGTTGGTCGCGGTGGCGGTCTGCTCGATGCTGTGCTCGCGGGTCGAACGGCCGGAGTTGATGTCGATCGAGACGAGCGCCTCGGTCGGGTTGATCACCAGATAGCCGCCCGATTTGAGCTGGACGACCGGGTGGTACATCGCCGCCAGCTGCTCCTCGACATGGCTGCGCTGGAACAGCGGCACAGGATCGGAATAATGCTTCACCTTGCGGGCATGGCTCGGCATCAGGAGCTTCATGAACTCCTTGGCCTGGCGGTATCCCGCTTCGCCCTCGACGATCACTTCATCGATATCGCGATTATAGATGTCGCGGATCGCGCGCTTGAGCAGGTCGCTGTCGCCATAGACGAGCGCCGGCGCCGACGACGCAAGCGTCGTCTCGCGGATTCCGTCCCACAGCCGGGCGAGATAATCGAAATCGCGCTTGATCTCGACCTTGGTGCGCTGCAGCCCCGCGGTGCGGACGATGCAGCCCATCGACGGCGGCAGCTTCAGGTCCGACATGATCGTCTTGAGGCGTTTGCGGTCGCCCGCATTGCTGATCTTCCGGCTGATCCCGCCGCCATGCGACGTGTTGGGCATCAGCACGCAGTAACGACCGGCCAGCGAGAGATAGGTGGTCAGCGCAGCGCCCTTGTTGCCGCGCTCTTCCTTGACGACCTGGACCAGCAGCACCTGGCGGCGGCGGATCACGTCCTGGATCTTGTAGCGGTGGCGCAGGTTCATCCGGCGCTCGCGCAGATCGTCGACTGCCTCGTCGGCGGCACTGCGCTTGCGGCGGCCACGACCGCGGCTCTCCTGCTCGCCGCTTATTTCGGGATCGGCACCGCCATCATCCTCGAAGCGCTCGACCGATTCCTCATCGGCATCGCCTGCATTCTCGTCGTCATGATGATCGTCGTCATGGCCTTCATCCTCATGAAGGTCTTCCTCGTCATCATGCTGGGCGCGCAAAGCAGCCTCTTCGGCGGCATGCTCCGCCTCTTCGCGCAGCAGCGCGTCGCGATCCTCCTTGGGGATCTGGTAATAATCGGGGTGGATTTCCGAAAAGGCGAGGAAGCCGTGGCGATTGCCGCCATAGTCGATGAACGCCGCCTGGAGCGACGGCTCGACCCGGGTAACCTTGGCCAGATAGATATTGCCCTTGAGCTGCTTGCGCTCGGCGGACTCGAAATCAAACTCCTCGATTCGGTTCCCTTTGACGACAGCCACACGGGTTTCTTCCCGGTGGCGTGCGTCGATCAGCATACGCATGGTCATTTATTGTTCTCCGGGCGCGCGGTCCGGGGCCTTGCAGCGCTGGCCGCGCGCGATTTTTGTGCATCCTCGCGCCGGCGGAATCGCCGCCGGAGCCGGGAGTGCGGATGGTTTCGAAAAATGCCTCTGCTCGCGATGCACGCCCGGCCATCTGGCCCAGGGCACCCCGCACGCCCGCAATCCCGCCGGTCGGAACCGGGCGGTGCAAGGGATGGGGGAAATGCATCATGCGAACGTCAACCTGAAGAGCCGCATCCCGAAAAGCCGGTGCGGCCATATGACCGGATAGGCGCTGGATTGAAGCGTTTCCCGGTGCAATGCCACGACTAGCACCACAGCCCCCGCACAGCAACCGGCACGTTTCCGCCGGTCTGCCGGCCATTTCATGCCGAATAGCGTGTTAACCCAGTCGGTTCACCGTGTTTGAACGGCCCCGCTCTAACCATGTTTCATCGCTCGTCATTCTCAGTGGGACCCACAGCCCATGGATTTTCGCTGGACCGTTGCCACACCGGCGCGGCATTACCGCCCGGTGTCCTTCGTCCTTGCCCTATTGGCCTGCTGGCTCGGCGGTACGCCTGGCTGGGCCGCGACGATCGAGCGCGTCGAGATCAGGCACGACCGTATCGTGATTCGCTTCGACCAGAGCGTGGCGGACGCATCGAGCTTCGTGCTCGCGGCGCCCGAACGGATCGCGGTCGACGTCGGCGGGGCCAGGCCGGGCGAACAGATTGGCGGCAGGCATCCGGGGCTGGTCTCGGCAATACGCCAGGCGCCGCGCGGCAATGGCGGCGCGCGAATCGTGTTCGATCTCGCCCGCCCGGCCATCGTTACCGAAGGTGCGTTCGGTGATGACGGCCGCGAGCTGACACTCGAGCTCCGCACTGTCGACGATGCCAGTTTCGCGCGGGCCGCGGCCGAGCGTCGGTTACGCTTCCTGCCGCCGTTCAATCTGGGATCGGCCGGCCCGGCGCGCAAATATGAAGTGTCGGTCCCGATCCCGCCGCCGAGCCGCACGCTGGCCTTGCCGCGCGTCTATGGCGACGATGACAGCCGTCCGCTGGTGGTGATCGATGCCGGCCATGGCGGCGTCGATCCGGGCGCCGTCTCGCCGATCGACGGGCGCCGCGAAAAGGATGTGACGCTCAAGATCGCCAGGGCAATCAAGGACGAGCTGTTGCGATCGGGGCGAGTCCGCGTCGCCCTGACCCGCGAGGATGACCGGTTCCTTGTCCTCCAGGAACGCTATGGCATCGCCCGCAAGCTCCACGCCGATCTGTTCATCTCGGTTCATTGCGACAGCGTCGGTTCCGGCAACGCGTCGGGCGCCTCGGTCTATACGCTTTCGGAGGTCGCGTCGGACAAGGAATCGGCACGGCTCGCGGCACGCGAGAACAAGGCCGATATCATCTCGGGCGTGAATCTCGCCTCGACATCTGCGGATATCTCGTCGATCCTGATCGACCTCACCCAGCGCGAGACGATGAACAGTTCGGCGAACTTCGCCCGGCTGCTCGGCCGCGAAGCGCAGCCGCTGATTCCGGTGAAGGCCAATTTCCATCGCATGGCCTCGCTGGTCGTGCTCAAGGCGCCGGACATGCCCTCAATCCTGTTCGAGACCGGCTATATCTCGAATCCGAGCGACGCGAAGTTCATCGATTCGCCCGAGGGACGCGAGCGCATCGCCGAAAGCGTGCGGCGCGCAGTCGACATCCATTTCGCACGACGGCTGGCGTCGAACGATTAACCTGGCAAGCTTGCCAGGTGAAGGCAGGAGTGAGGCTGGCAACGGCCAAGAAACTTGCTAGAGCCTCGCCCACATATGACCAGTCCCGAATCCACCGTGAATTTCCGTCTGCGCCGGGAGGTTGAGGGAATCCGCGGATTCTTCGAGCGTTCCTGGCGGCGCTGGTGGGTCAAGGTCCTTGCCGTGCTCGCCGTGCTCGCGGCGATCACCTATGCCCTGGTCTGGCTGATTTTCGCGCGCGACCTGCCCTCGGTCGACAAGCTGCGCACCTATGAGCCGCCGATGCCCACCAATGTGCGCGGCGCCGACGGCACCCCGATCCACAGCTATGCCCGCGAGCGCCGCGTCGAGCTGAGCTATGAGGAATATCCGCCGCTCCTCGTCCGGGCTTTCCTCGCTGCCGAGGACAAGACGTTTTTCGAGCATCATGGCGTCGACTATCCCGGCCTCGCAGGCGCCGTGGTCGACTATGTCAGCAAGATCGGTTCCGGCCGGCGCGCCAAGGGCGGCTCGACCATCACCCAGCAGGTCGCCAAGAACCTGCTCATCGGCAATGAATATTCGAAGACGCGCAAGATCAAGGAGGCGATCCTCGCCTACCGGATCGAGGATGCGCTGACCAAGCAGCAGATTCTCGAGCTTTATCTCAACCAGATCGCACTCGGCCGGAATGCGTTCGGCGTCGAGGCGGCGAGCTATGCCTATTTCAACAAGGAGCTGAAGGAGCTCGATCTCGCGCAGCTCGCCTATCTGGCAATCCTGCCCAAGGGTCCTTCCAACTACGATCCCATCCGCCACACCCGGCGCGCCCTCGATCGGCGCAATTATGTGCTCGGCGAAATGCTCAAGAACGGCTTTATCGACCAGGCCCAGCACGACCAGGCTGTTGCAGAACCGCTCGGCGCTGTGCTCCGCCAGACGCCGACGACCGAGATCGCCGGCGCCGGCTATTTCGTCGAGGAAGTGCGCCGTCAGCTGATCGACAAGTTCGGCGAGACATCGGAAGGCGGGCGCAACCCGTACAGCGTCTATGACGGCGGGCTATGGGTCCGGACGTCGCTCGACCCCGCTCTCCAGGCCGACGCGCAGACAGCGCTTCGCGACGGCCTGCTTCGCTTCGATCGTGGCCGCGGCTGGAGCGGCCCGCTGCGTCATGTCGATATCGCCAGCGGCCAGTGGCTGCCGGCGCTGCTCAACACCAATATCGCGCTCGACTATTCGGATTGGCGCGCGGCGATCGTCGCTGCGGTCGACCAGGGCGGTGCGACGCTCGGCTTCGCGAATGGCCAGACCGGTGTCCTGCCCCGATCGGGCGCGCAAATGCCGGTGCGTGGCGAGGGCGGCGCTGCCTTCGATGCGCTCAAGGTGGGAGACGTGATCGCCGTCGCGCCTGAAGGCGGCAGCTTCGGCCTGCGCTCGATCCCCAAGATTTCAGGCGGCTTCGTCGTCGAGGAACCGCAGACCGGTCGCGTGCTGGCGATGCAGGGCGGCTTCGATTCGAGCGTCCAGGCCTTCAACCGCGCGACCCAGGCGATGCGACAGCCGGGATCGACGATCAAGCCGATCGTCTATGCAGCGGCGCTCGAGGGGGGGATGACGCCGGCCTCGATCATCATCGATGGGCCTTTCTGTGTCTATCAGGGCGCCAATCTGGGGCAGAAATGCTTCAAGAATTTCGGCAACAGCGCCGGCGCGGGGCCGCACACGATGCGCTGGGGCGTCGAGCAGTCGCGCAACCTGATGACGGTGCGCGCCGCCTCGCAGACCGGCATGGAGCATGTCGTCTCGCTGATGGACCGGATCGGCGTCGGCAAATATCCGCCCTATCTCTCCTTCGCGCTCGGTGCCGGCGAGACGACGGTGTCGCGGATGGTCAATGCCTATGCGATCCTCGCCAATCAGGGCCGCGCGCATCCGGCGACGCTGATCGATTTCGTCCAGGATCGCCACGGCAAGGTCGTGTGGCCCGAGAATTGGCACGCCTGCAACGGCTGCAACGCATCCGACTGGAACGGCAAGGCGATGCCGCGCCCGCAGATCCGCGGCAAGCAGATCGTGGACGCGATGAGCGCCTATCAGATGATCCACATCGCCGAGGGCGTGATCCAGCGCGGCACCGCGACGGTGCTGCGCGATCTCGACCGGCCGATGTTCGGCAAGACCGGCACCAATTCGGGGCCGACTGACGTGTGGTTCATCGGCGGCACGCCGCAGATGATCGGCGGCGTCTATATCGGTTACGACACGCCGTCTCCGCTCGGCGGCTATGCCCAGGGCGGCACGATCGCCGCACCGATCTTCAAGGAATTCGCCCTGAAGGCCTATGACGGGATGGAGAAGATACCGTTCCGCGCGCCCGCCGGCATCCGGATGGTGCGAATCGACCGTGCCTCGGGCAAGCCGGTATTCGGTGCCTGGCCGACCAGCGACCCCAAGGCGCCGGTGATCTGGGAGGCCTTCAAGCCCGAGAGCGAACCGCGCCGCAACGCGCGCCACGACCTTGCCGACGATGCTGACAAGCCCAAGGAAGCCAAGCCCGTCCAGAGGCAGGAAGCGCCGAAGGACACCGATTTCTTGCAAAGACAGGGCGGTATCTATTAGCGGTCCGACAACCGCCTATATAGTGTCATGCCCGCGAAGCGGGGCCCGTCTCCCGTATTGCCCCCGATCGCGACCATATCGTGACCATCAGGATGATCGAGATGGTCTCTGTTCATCGCGAGATGACAAAAGAATTTTGGAGTGAATGATGCGCGCCGAAGCGCAGGCCCATATCGACACGATCAACGATGCCCTCGCGCTCTTGCGCCGCTTCCTGGACTGGGATCGCGCGCTGCGCCGGCTCGACGAGCTCAACGCGCGCGTCGAGGATCAGGCATTGTGGAACGACCCCAAGCTCGCCCAGGAGGTGATGCGCGAGCGTCGCCGCCTCGAGGAGGCGATCACCGCGACGCGCGCGATCCAGAGCGAGCTCAGCGACACCGCCGAGCTGATCGAGATGGCCGAGGCCGAGGGCGATGAGGAGATGGCAACCGAAGGCACGCAGAGCCTCGCCGAGCTCGCCGCACGCGCCGAGCATGACAAGATCCAGGCCCTGCTCGCCGGCGAGGCCGATGGCAACGACACGTATATCGAGGTCAATGCCGGCGCCGGCGGCACGGAGAGCCAGGACTGGGCGGGCATGCTGCAGCGCATGTACACCCGCTGGGCCGAGCGCCACGGCATGAAGGTCGAGCTGGTCGACCAGCATTCGGGCGAGCAGGCCGGCATCAAGTCGGCGACCCTGCTGATCAAGGGCGAGAACGCCTATGGTTATGCCAAGACCGAAAGCGGCGTCCATCGCCTCGTCCGGATCAGCCCCTATGACAGCGCCGCGCGCCGCCATACCAGCTTCGCCAGCGTCTGGGTCTATCCGGTGATCGACGAGAATATCGATATCGAGATCAACGAGAGCGAGCTGCGCATCGACACCTATCGCGCGAGCGGCGCCGGCGGGCAGCATATCAACACGACCGATTCGGCGGTGCGGATCACGCATATCCCCACCAACATCGTCGTTCAGTGCCAGAACCAGCGCAGCCAGCACAAGAACAAGGCCGAAGCGTACAACCAGCTCCGCGCCAAGCTCTACGAGCGCGAGCTGCAGATCCGCGAAGCCGCCGCCAACGCCGAGAACGCCACCAAGACCGACATCGGCTGGGGTCACCAGATCCGCTCCTATGTCCTCCAGCCCTATCAGCTGGTGAAGGACCTGCGCACCGGCGTGACGTCGACTAGCCCTTCCGATGTGCTCGATGGCGATCTCGATCCGTTCATGGCGGCTGCCCTGTCGCAGCGCGTGACCGGCGAGACGGTCGAGGTGGAGGACGTCGAGTGAGGCTGGCCGCGATCCCGTTGATCGCCGCCCTCCTGCTCGCCGCCTGCGATGGCGGCCCCGTGTTCGTGAAGCACAAGGACAAGATCGGCCCCTTCCCGCCCGCCGATCGTCCCGTCGCGCACATCGTCTCGTCGCGATGGTCGACCGAGGAAGCGCGCGACCGCCTCAACGAAGCCTCCGAAGTGATGAACAAGGCTGGCATCAAGCCCGGCATGACCGTCGCCGATATCGGCGCCGGCGAAGGCTATTACACCATCCGCCTCGCCGCCCGGGTCGGCAAGGACGGCCGGGTACTGGCCGAGGACATCGTCGCCGGCGTGCGGGATACGCTTGCCGAGCGCGTCGCGCGCGAGCGGCTCGACAATGTCAGCGTCAGGCTCGGCGAACCCGCCAATCCAAAGCTGCCCGATGCGAGCTTCGACCGGGTTCTGATGGTGCACATGTACCATGAGATCGAGCAGCCCTATGAATTCCTGTGGCGGATGCGCCCGGCGCTCAAGCCCGACGGGCTGGTCGTGGTGGTCGACGCCGACCGGCTGACCCAGAATCACGGCACGCCCCCGGCGCTGCTGAAATGCGAGTTCGGCGCGGTCGGCTATACCTTGGTCGACATGGACGACATGCCGTCGGCCGGCGGCTATCTCGCGACTTTCCGCGCCACCGGGCCACGGCCCGATCCGGCCGACATCAGGCCCTGCCGCCTGGGCAGCTAAAGCAGGCCCAGCCCGCTGAAGCTGGTATCATCGTCACCGGCGAAGATGAGATGGTCGACCAGCTGCATCCCGAGCGCATCGGGCGCTCTCGAAGGCATATGGCGCGTGCCAAGCAACCTCCATTTCGGATCATTCGCACCAGCCGCTTGGCGCGTGCAGCGGGGCACGCTATCCCTTTCCCGGATGCAGCAATATCTTGATCTCATGCAGCGCGTGCTCTCGACTGGCACGAAGCAGATGGACCGCACCGGCACCGGCACCCTGTCCGTGTTCGGCCACCAGATGCGCTTCGATCTGGCGGACGGCTTCCCGGCGCTGACCACCAAGAAGCTCCATCTGCGCTCGATCATCGTCGAGCTGCTGTGGTTCCTGCGCGGCGACACCAACATACAATGGCTGCGCGACCGCAAGGTGAGCATCTGGGACGAATGGGCGGACGAGGCGGGCGAGCTCGGCCCTGTCTACGGCAAGCAATGGCGCGACTGGGAGACGGCTGACGGCCGCCATATCGACCAGATCGCCGAGCTGATCGAGCAGATCAAGACCCAGCCCGCCTCGCGCCGCCAGATCGTCTCGGCGTGGAATCCGGGGGACCTTCACGCCATGGCGCTGGCGCCCTGCCACTGCCTGTTCCAGACTCATGTCGCGGGCGGGCGGCTGAGCCTGCAGCTCTACCAGCGCTCGGCCGATATCTTCCTCGGCGTCCCGTTCAACATCGCGAGCTATGCGCTGCTCACCCATATGCTGGCGCAGCAATGCGGGCTCGAGCCCGGCGAGTTCATCTGGACCGGCGGCGATTGCCATCTCTATTCGAACCATCTCGACCAGGCGCGCGAGCAGCTCGGGCGAGTGCCCGGCGTCCTGCCGACGCTCGAGATCCTGCGCCGCCCCGCCTCGATCGCCGACTATGAGTATGAGGATTTCGTTCTGCACGATTATGCCGCCCAGCCGCACATCAAGGCGGCGGTGGCGGTCTGACCCCCCTATTTCCTGTATTTGCCGCGCGCACTGTCGACAGCCCCGCCAATCCCAATTCACCCAGGGTTCAGTCGATCGACTACATATGTAGTCGGACAGGGCTCAAGGGAGAAATCAGATGAGGGAAATCCGGCTGACACTTATTACCGCGACGCTGGCGGCTCTGCTGCTGCAGTTTCAGCAGCAACTCCCCCCGGCCCAGGGCAAAGCGCTTCTCGCCTGCACGCCGGCCCCGCTGCCGCACCGCGCATGAACCAGCCACAAGCCGGTGGCACGACAGCGCGACCCGGCGCATAAGCGGCACCATGCCTTCTCCCCACATCACGCTCCATCTCGCCCGCGCCGACAATGGCGTCATTGGCCGGGACGGCGGCCTGCCCTGGCGCCTGCCCGCCGATCTCAAGCGCTTCAAGGCGCAGACCATGGGCAAGCCGATGATCATGGGCCGCAAGACCTTCGAGAGCTTCCCGGCGCCCCTGCCGGGCCGCCGCCACATCGTGCTGACGCGCGATGCCGGCTGGTCTGCGCCAGGTGCCGAAGTCGCGCCCGATGTCGATGCAGCGATCGCGCTCGCCGCCGCGCCGGAGATTGCCGTGATCGGCGGCGCGCAGATCTTCGCCCTGTTGCTCGCCCGCGCCGATCGCGTCGAGCTGACCGAGGTCCATGCGTCGCCCGAAGGGGATGCGGTCGTGCCCGCCTTCACCGGCTGGCGCGAAATAGCACGCGAAGATCATCCCGCCGAAGACGAGCGGCCGGCCTATAGCTTCGTGACGCTTGTCCGCCCCTGACCATCGTCACCCCGGACTTGTTACGGGGTCCATGGTCCCGCATAGAATGTGATAATTGGATAGCCGGCGCCGTGGATGCCGGAACCGGTCCGGTACGACGAGGGGGTTGGAATGCGCAAATGGCTCTGGGGTATCCTCGCCTTCCTCGTCATCGCCGCGATCGCCTTCTTCACCCTCGCCCCCGGCTATGTCGAAAACTCGATGAACAAGGTCGAGCCCGTCGCGCTGAAGATCACGCCCCGCGCCCGTGCCATGCATGCCACGCTCCAGATCGCCGACATGCATGCCGACACCCTGCTCTGGAAACGCAGCCTGCTCGACCGCTCGAGCCGCGGCCAGGTCGACCTCCCCCGGCTGCTCGACGGCAATTACGCGCTTCAGGTCTTCTCGTCGGTGACCAAGACGCCAAAAGGCCAGAATTACGACGCCAATTCAGCCGATACCGACAATATCACCAGCCTCGCCATCGCCGATCTCCAGCCGATCCGCACCTGGGGCTCGTTGCTGCAGCGTTCGCTGTGGCACGCCACCAGGCTCATGCGCTACGCCGACGCCTCGAACGGCCGGCTGCGGCTGATCCGCACGCCCGCCGAGCTCGACCGTCTCCTTGCCGATCGCGCGGCGGGGAAGAAAGTGGTCGGCGCAATGCTTTCGATCGAGGGCCTCCAGGATCTCGAGGGCAAGCTCGCCAATCTCGACCGGCTTCACGATGCCGGCTTCCGCATGGCCGGCCTTGCGCATTTCTTCGACAATGACGTCGCCGGCTCGATGCACGGCGAGGCGAAGGGCGGCCTGACCCCGCTCGGCGTCCGGGTGGTGCGGCGGATGGAAGCGCTCGGCATGGTCGTCGACGTCGCGCATTCGAGCCACGCGACGATCGCCCAGGTGATCGCGATGGCGCATCGCCCGATCGTCGCCAGCCATGGCGGGGTCCAGGCGACCTGCAAGGTCAACCGCAACCTGACCGATGAAGAGGTCCGCGGCATCGCCCGCACCGGCGGCGTGATCGGTATCGGTTATTGGGATGCGGCGATCTGCTCCAACAAGCCCGAGGCAGCCGCAACCGCGATTGCCCATGTCCGCGATCTCGTCGGGATCGACCATGTCGGGCTCGGCTCCGATTTCGACGGCGCGGTGACGACCGGCTTCGATTCGAGCCAGATCGCCGCCGTTACCCAGGCGCTGATCGATCGCGGCTTCTCCGATGCCGACATCGCCAAGGTGATGGGCGGCAACGTGTTGCGCCTGTTGCGCGCGGGTATATCGCCGCAAGGCTAGCGCGCCCCGCCTGCCCCCCCTATAGCCGCCCCATGGAGCGGCTAGACGGCGGCTCGATGGTGCCCCCCGCGCTTCGGGGCGGGATCGTCGCGCTGGGGAATTTCGACGGGTTCCATTTGGGGCATCAGGCGGTGGTCGGCCAGGCGGTCGAACGCGCCCGCGCTGAAGGCCGCCCGGCGCTGGTCGCCACTTTCGATCCCCATCCGGTCCGCCATTTCAAGCCCGACGTCCCGCCCTTTCGCCTGACGACCCTCGACCAGCGCGCGCGCCTGTTCGCTGCGGCGGGCGCCGATGCGATGATCGTCTTCCACTTCGATGAAGCGCTCGCCGGGCTCACAGCGCTCGAATTTGTCGCCGATCGCCTGCTCGACAAGATCGGCGCCGGCGGGGTGGTGACGGGCGACGATTTCACTTTCGGCAAGGCCCGCAGCGGCAATGTCGATGTGCTGGCCGATCTCGGCGCGAAGAACGGCTTCTCGGTCGATACGGTGGCACCGGTATCGCTCGACGGCGAGGCAGTGTCATCGAGCCGGATTCGCGCCCTGCTCGTCGCGGGCGATCCGCGCGGCGCGGCACGGCTGCTCACCCGGCCCTTCGCGATCGAGGGCGTGGTCCAGCATGGCGACAAGGTCGGCCGAACGATCGGCTACCCGACCGCGAATATCGACATGGGCAATTATCTGCGCCCCGCTTACGGCATCTACGCAGTGCGCGGCAGGCTGGCCGATGGCCGCATCCTGGACGGAGCGGCCAATCTCGGCGTCAGGCCAAGCTTCGATCCACCGCGTGAATTGCTCGAGCCCTATTTCTTCGATTTCACGGGCGATCTCTACAACCAGACGATCGAGGTGGCGCTGGTCGACTTCCTCCGCCCCGAGGCGAAGTTCGACGATCTCGAAGCCCTGAAAGCCCAGATGGCGCTCGACTGCGCCAAGGCAAAAGCACTGCTCGCGGCTGACTGACGACGGCGTGGCCGGTCTGGATTGAGTTCAGGCCGAGCCGAAAAACGTGATTTCCGAGCATCGGAGCGCAGCGTGCTTACGGCACGTGAGCACCGAAGCGCAGGAAATCGCGTTTTGCAGGCCGGCATGGGCTCAATCCAGGCCGGCCACGCGAAATGGGGGCCGGCATTGCTGCCGGCCCCCTGTCGCCTCGCCTCGATCTGATCGGCTGCCTCCCGAAGAAAACAGCCTCACCTTTCGGTTCGGCGGCTGCTCCACCCGCGCCGCGAACGGCGCCGGCTTCGCATTTCGGTCACCGGGGTCGGGCGCGATACCCTTTCGGGCCTCAGCGCAGCAACCTCCGGCGGCCTGCTCGACATTCAGACCGAAGCCTGACTGCCTCGCTTTGGCCGCTGTCTCCGGATCGCCTTCCACCCGGTGAGGGGCAACGCGCATCCATCCTTCACGGCCAACGCCCTTCCATATCGCGGGGATCGGAAAGGACGCTTTGGAACACCATTCCCGCCTGTCTGCCGAGCCTTCGCTTGCGCGACGCCAGACGACCTGCAGGGCCGATGCCCCGCCACGATCCCGAACGGTTTCCTTGCGGCACCTTTTCGGAAGCCTTGGCATAAGCAACTGATGTCTCTGCGATTTCTCGCTTCCTCAACCGCTGCCTACAGTCATGATGGTGTCACTGAATCCGAGTCGGGCATAGTCTCAAACGACCTTCCCGAACTGTGGATAACGTGGATATCGTGGAGAAGATTCGACTGCCTTCGACGCTGCACCGCGGCGATGAACGGGAGGTTGTTTTATATTCATGAAACTCTTGTGGGAACGGAAGCGTTACGGTTCTAGCTTGATTGAAAGCAAGTTCGACAAGGGAGTTTTCCAATGCGCAATTTCATCATGGCGCTCAGCGCCGCATCGCTCGCCATTCCAGCCACGATGGCGATTCCGGTCAGCGGCGCGGAAGCTCGCCGCCATCATCATTATCCGGCGCGTGTCTACACGCGTAACGGCCACACCTATTGCCGCCATTCGGACGGCACGACCGGCTTGATCGTCGGCGGCGTCGGCGGTGCGGTAGTCGGCGACGCGATCATCGGCCATGGCCCGCTCGGCGCCATCGTCGGCGGTGTCGGCGGCGCCCTTGGCGGCCGCGCGATCGATCGCTCCATGACCGCGAAGAAGCGCTGCCGCTAAGGCCCGGCTATCCCAATACGAAGAAGGGCGCGGCGCGATCCGCGCCCTTTTTGTGTATATATCGGCACCCCGCAATTCGGAGACTGACCAATGACGACTCGCAGCGGATCGGCGAAATATGAAGGCTTCGGCAAGGACGGGCTGGGCCATGTCTCGACTCAGTCGGGCGCCCTCGACAACCAGCCCTATGGCTTCAGGAGCCGTTTCGAGGATGGCCCGGGCACCAACCCCGAAGAGCTGATCGCGGCCGCGCATGCCAGCTGCTTCACCATGGCGCTGAGCTTCGCGCTCGCCCGCGCCGGCTTTTCCGCCGGGACGCTCGAGACAAGGGCGAAGGTGACGCTCGACAAGGATGGTGATGGTTTCAGCATCACGCGCTCGGACCTTGATCTCACCGCGACGATCGACGGCATCGACCCGGCGCAATTCGACTCGATCGCGGCCGACGCCAAGGCCAATTGCCCGGTATCGAAAGTCCTAAACGCCGAGATAACCCTGACCCATCGGCTCAATCAATAGCCGGAACGACGAAGGGCCCGGCGATGCCCGCCGGGCCCTTCCTTTGCGCGGACGTCGCGGATCAGCTCAGAAGATGCCGCCGCCGACAAACAGGCGGATGCCGCAGACGATGATCAGCACGATGTTCAGGTTGCGCCCCATATTGTGCGACGACAAGGCACCGAGCGCGAGGCCGACAATGCCGAGCGGGATGGTCAGCCAGTTGAGCCAGCCCAGGAACGGGATGAACCCGATCATGGTGAGTACCAGCACGAGCAGACCGACCAGGATCGAGAGAATATTCAGCATCGGCTGAACATGGCGAGGCTGAGGCTGCAACGCAAGCGCGTTGGTTAACCGGCAAGTGAGGCCCGAACGTCGCCAACGCTTCCTTAACCGAAAATGCGCCATGCCATGGCGCTGAAAGCGGAGGCTTTGTTCTGATGGTTCGCAAACGGTTCCGGTGCCTGATGGCGCTCGCTCTGCCCGTGGCGCTTGCTGCGTGCGGGCAGCGGAGCGACGGCGACCGCAACCTCGATACGCTCGACAACGAGCTGGTCGACAGCAACAGCGCCACATCGCGCGATCCGGCCCTGATGAGCGCGCTGCACGACCAGATCATGGTCGATCCCACCCTCGCGCAACAAGCCAATAACGACGCGGTTCGCCCGCCCGCCCAACCCTATTCGGGCGGGGTGCCGCCGGACGGCGTCGCCGTGCCGCCCTCCGGCGCTGCGGCAGGCAAAGCCATCGCGACCGGCGAAAACCTCAAGCCGGTGCCCGCCCCGGGGGCAAGCTGCCCACAATGCACGGCAGCGCGCGAATCGCTGACGCTCGGCGCGCTCGCCTCGCGGCAGAAGGACAAGCGCACCAGGAATTGCGCCGGCAGCATGCGCTATTCGGCGCGCTGGGCCGAGCGGCTCCCCGCCGATCTCCCGCTTTATCCCGATGCCCGCGTCTCGGAAGCGGCGGGCAGCGATGGCGGCGGCTGCGCGCTCCGGGCGGTCAGCTTCGCGAGCTCGGCTTCGCTGCAGACCGTGCTCGACTGGTATTATACCCGCGCCACCAGGGCGGGCTATTCGGCCGAGCACCAGGCCGATGGCCGCGAGCATGTGCTCGGCGGCACCCGCGACCGCGACGATGGCGCCTTCGCCCTGTTCCTGACGAGCCGCGCCGATGGCGGCACCGATGTCGATCTGCTGGCGAACAACGGAAATTGAACCACGAGGCGGCACGCCGCTCCAGCGGGGCAAGCACTGCGGATATTGCAGCGCGGCATGCCACCGCCTAGGCTGCGCCGATGGCATTTCCGATCGAGATAAGCGACGCTGGCCGGGCCGACCTGCCGGCGATCCTCGACATCTATAACGAGGTCATCGCGCACACGACTGCGGTCTATAGCGAGGCACCCGTCACCCTCGCCGATCGCGAGGCCTGGTATGCCGGCCGGATCGAGCAGGGCTATCCGATCCTCGCCGCCTACCGGGAGGGGCGGTGCCTGGGGTTCGGCAGCTTCGGCGACTTCCGGGCCTGGCCCTGTTACCGTCACACGGTCGAGCACAGCGTTCATGTCCATGCTGACGCACGCGGCCAGGGGATCGGACTCAAGCTGGTGGAGGCGTTGCTCGAGCGCGCGACCATGATGGGCAAGCATGTGATGGTCGCCGGGATCGACGCTGACAATCAGCCGTCGATCGGCCTGCACCGCCGGCTCGGCTTTTCGGAAGTGGGCCGTTTCCCCGAAGTCGGCCGCAAGTTCGACCGCTGGCTCGACCTTGTCTTCATGTCCCGGCGCCTCGAAATGCCCTGATCGGGCGGCCATTGCCCGGCTTCCGGAGGGCCGCTGGGGAACAGAGGTTCTATTTTCGGCCGATCCGCGCTAACGGAGGCCGATGTTCCAACTTATTCTCGTCATGCTCGGCGGTGCCGTGGGCGCCGGCGCGCGGCATCTGACCGGGCGGACCACGCTTGCGCTGTTCGGCCCCAACTATCCCTATGGCACGCTCGCGGTGAACCTGATCGGCGGCTTCGCGATGGGCGTGCTCGTCGGCGCGCTCGCGCGGATGTCGGTCCCCGGTGAGAATTGGCGCCTGCTGCTCGGGGTCGGCGTGCTTGGCGGCTTCACCACTTTCTCCGCTTTCTCGCTCGACGTCGTGAACATGATTCAGCGCGGCGACATGGCCAGCGCGGCGGTCTATATCCTCCTCTCCGTGGTCGGCGCTATCGCCGCCCTGTTCGCCGGCCTCGCGCTGGTGCGGGTGGCGGCATGAGCGACACCAGGAATGAAGGGCGCAGCGAAAGTGACGTCCGCCAGTTCAACGTCGGCGCCGATGATGACGGCATCCGGCTCGATCGCTGGTTCAAGCGGCACCTTCCCGACACGAGCTTCACCACCGTCGCCAAATGGGCGCGGACCGGGCAGCTCCGCGTCGACGGCGCCCGCGCGACGCCGGGCGACCGAATCGCCGCCGGCCAGACGATCCGCGTGCCCCCGGCCGAAGCGGTGCGCGAGGATGCGCCGAAGAAGCGCGAACGCCCGCCGCTCAGCCCCGAGCAGACCGAGTTCATCCGCGAGATGGTCATCCACCGCGACAAGCAGGCGATCGTCATCAACAAGCCCCCGGGCCTCGCGACCCAGGGCGGCACCAAGACTCACGAGCATGTCGACGGCCTGCTCGACGGCCTTCAGTTCGACGGCGAGAGCCGCCCCAAGCTGGTCCACCGCCTCGACAAGGACACCAGTGGCGCACTGCTGATCGCCCGCACCACCCGCGCGGCGGCGCATTTCGCCAAGGCCTTCTCGTCACGCGGCGCGAAAAAGACCTATTGGGCGCTGATCGTCGGCGTGCCCTCGATCGAGGACGGCACGATCGACCTGCCGATCGCCAAGCAGCCCGGCAGCGGCGGCGAGAAGATGCATGTCGACGAGGCCGAGGGCGCGCTCGCCCGCACCCGCTACCGCGTGATCGAAAGCGCCGGCAACACCACCGCCTGGGTCGAGCTGACCCCGCATACCGGCCGCACCCACCAGCTCCGCGTCCATATGGCCGCGATCGGCCACCCGATCGTCGGCGACGGCAAATATGGCGGCCAGGCAGCCTTCCTGACCGGCGGAATCAGCCGCAAGATGCACCTCCATTCGCGCCGGATCGCGGTCGACCATCCCGATGGCGGCAAGATCGATATCCAGGCCGAGCTCCCCCAGCATTTCGCCGAGAGCCTGAAGCAGCTCGGCTTCGACGAGATGCTCGGCAACACCATGCCGCTCGATACGCCGCCGCCGCCGAGCAAGGCGGTCAAGAAGCAGCAGGCAAAGCAGCACGCCAAGACGGTCCGCAAGGCGCGGCGCGGCGAGCGGCGGAGCCGGGGGACAACGTGATCAGCGCTGCCTTTCGGCGCAGTGCTGACTGAGGCGGCCTACTCGCGATGAAACAGAACGATGACTTCATTTCCATGATTCCGGAATTGCCGGCGTGGAACAACGGCGCCGGAATTGCGCCCGAAGAATGGATCGCCTGCGTCGGGAACTATCAGCTGGCGGTTGGCTATTCCCTGATCTTCTGGCCCCGGTTCGTGCTGTTCGAGGGCTATTTGCTACGCGAGGGATTCTCGGAAGAGTCGCTCCGCGGTTTCGAGGAGGTGACGAACGGCAACCGGGTGGCGGTCGAAGCCGTGATGAACCATGTTCACATGATCGACATCCACTGCAATGATGTCGAGGCCAATGAAGCGCAACTTCGGTATCTGGGCCGCCTGCTGAAGGACATCTACACGCTGAAGCTCAAGGCCGATTTTCCCGGTCTGAACGTCACCGTGGCCTTCAACGACGAGCCCGGCCTCGACCTGCTCGATTACGAGCTCGTCTTCTTTCAATCGGCGGATTGACCGAAACCACGACGATTCGGCGATCGACTCCACGCGCGGCGGGGCGCGGAATCGCGACCGCGCAACCTGAAATTCCCTCCCCCAGCGGGAGAGGGAGGGAACCGCCGAAGGCGGTGGAAGGGTGAGGATGATCGGTCGATGATAAGCACCCTCTCCCTCCCACTGCTTCGCAGCGGGCCCCTCCCTCTCCCGCTGGGAGAGGGAAAGAGACAGCAACCACGATTGATTCCCCCGCCGCCCACGCTACGGCCACCGATATGCACCCCAACAAGGCCTTCCGCTTCGAAGACGACGTCGCGATGCTCGACTGGGCTTTCGCGCGCGGCTTCGCACATATCCTCGCCGTCACCCCGCAAGGCCCGATGACGGCCCACGCCCCCATCGTCCCGGCCGGAGAGAATACGGCGCGCTTCCACCTCGCCCGCGCCAATCGCCTCGCCCCGCTTCTCGACGGCACCCGCGTGGCGCTCAGCGTCGCCGGCCCTGACGGCTACATCACCCCCAACTGGTATGCCGATCCGGCCCAGCAGGTCCCGACCTGGAACTATGTCGCGGTCGAGATCGAAGGCACCTGCCGCACCATCCACGAAGACGCCCTTGTCGATCTGCTCGACAGGCTCGCTGAAATCCACGAACCCCGCGTCGCGCCCGACAATCCCTGGACCCGCGCCAAGATGGACGATGCCCGCTTCGGCGCCATGCTGCGCGCGATCATCGGCTTCGAGGTCGAGATCGAGGCGGTGCGCGGCACCAACAAGCTCAGCCAGAACAAGAGCGAGGCTGACCGCGCCGGCACGATCCTTGGCCTTGCCCGCACCGGCAACACGGCGCTCGCCGATCTGATGAGAAAAGCATGACCAACCGCCTCGCCCTGTTCGATTGCGACGGCACCCTCGTCGACAGCCAGGCCAATATCTGCCGCTCGATGGAAGAGGCATTCGTGCTTGGCGGGCTCGAAGCCCCCACCCGTCCCGCGATCCGCCGGATCATCGGCTTGAGCGTGGTCGAGGCGATCGCCGCGCTGAGCCCAGAGCTCGACGACGCCCGCCACCGGACGCTCGCCGAGGATTACAAATCAGCCTTTTTCCGCCTGCGCGCCTCGGGCGCGATGGACGAGGAGCCTTTGTTCGACGGGATGATCGCGGCGCTCGATGCCCTCGCCGACTCCGGCTGGGTGCTGGGCGTCGCGACCGGCAAGTCGGACCGGGGCCTTGCCCGAATCCTCGCGCATCACGGCATCGCTGACCGTTTCGTCACGCTGCAGACCGCCGACCGCCACCCGTCCAAGCCGCACCCCTCGATGGTCGAGCTGGCGATGGCCGAGGCTGGCGCATCGCCCGAAACGACGGTGATGATCGGCGACACAAGCTATGACATGCTGATGGCGCGGGCCGCTGGAACCAGCGCGCTCGGCGTTGCCTGGGGCTATCACCCCGCCGAAGAACTGACCTCGGCCGGTGCCCACGCCATCGCCGAGACCGTGGCTGGCCTGCCGGCCCAGATGGAGACGTTATGACTGACGCCGACACGACCGCCCGCAACCGCTGGCTCGCGATCACCCTGACTCGGGTCGCCGGGTCAGGGGGTGCCGTCCTCGGCGTGATCCTGCTCGCCCGCGCCCCGACGATCGGCCCGAAGATCCTCGGCGCGGCAATCGTGCTGTCGGCGCTGGCGATGATGGCGATCGTCCCGCGCTCGCTGGCCCATCGCTGGCGGACACCCCCAAAGCCGTGAAGCGCTTCTGGACGACAGTCGCGATCGATTCGGACCATGTCATCCGGCTCGACGGCAAGCCGGTCCGCACCCCGGGGCGGCGGCCGCTCACCTTGCCGCAGCCGGCGCTCGCCGAAGCGGTGGCCGACGAATGGCGCGCCGTGGGCGACACGGTCGATCCGCGGCTCATGACGCTGACGGGCCTCGCCAATGCAGCGATCGACCGGATCGAACCCGATCCTTCCGCCTTTGCCGCCGGCCTCGCTGTCTTCGCTGAAAGCGACCTGCTCTGTTACCGCGCGGAGAGCCCGCCGGCCCTGGTCGAGCGGCAGGCGGCCTTGTGGGATCCGCTGCTCGACTGGGCGCGCATCCGCTACGATGTCCATTTCGAGGTGACGGCCGGCATCATGCACCGCCCCCAGCCACCCGCCACGCTGGCGCGATTGCGCGATGCTGTCGCGGCCCGGAGCGCGTTCGAGCTCGCCGGCCTGTCGCCGATCGTCACGATCAGCGGCTCGCTCGTCGCCGCCCTCGCGCTGGTCGAGCATGCCGCGACCGCCGAGGCCGTGTGGCGCGCGGCTGAACTCGACGAGGATTTCCAGGCCGAGCAATGGGGCCGCGATCCCCTCTCCGAAGCAGCACTCGAATCACGCCGACGCGATTTCGATGCGGGGGTGCGGTTCCTGGGCCTGCTGCAGAACCCCTCGGGCTCAGCCTGAACCACGGGGCGCTTTGCCCTGGTCCTTTTCGCTTCCCCGGCGAAGGCCGGAAAGAAGCAAGGATTTTGAGCTCCGATAGGCATTGAAAATGCCTCCGTCGATTCAATCGCAGCGGAGATCACGAAAGGATGACGGCGGACGAAGCGCCAAGCGCTTCCGCCCGGCTCTTTGACATGACCGGTATCTGCAGGACGATGGCCGCCGCGGGCGGGCCATCCCGCTGTTCCCCGCTGCTCCGTCGCGGTAACAGCGGGCGTTTTCGCTGTTCTTCTCGCTGTTCCCCGCTGTTATTCGATAACAGCGGGATCGCCCACAAAGCATTGAGAACAAAAGACGAATTCCCCCGCAAAATCCAACATAACAGCGGGGAAAAAATATTTTGCCAGGAACAGCTGGGAACAGCGGGAATTCCCGCCGGCGCACCGCTTCAGCGGATCAGCTTCCGGATGAACCCGATGATCCCGGTTTGCCGCGATCGCTTGAGCCGCTCGGCCGCGAGGATCGTCTTCACGCATTCGAAGCAGCGCTGCACATTGTCGTTGACCAGGACATAATCATAGCCGTCCCAATGGCTGACCTCGTTCGCGGCCCGGTCCATGCGCGCCTCGATGACCTCCATCGTGTCGGTCCTCCGGTCGATCAGCCGCTGGCGCAGGATCGCCATCGAGGGCGGGAGGATGAAGACGCGGACGACGTCGCCGCCGGCAAGCTGGTGGAGCTGCTGCGCGCCCTGCCAGTCGATGTCGAACAATATGTCCCTGCCCTGTTCGAGCACGCTCCACACCTGCGCCTTGGGCGTGCCGTAGCGATGGCCGAAGACATGCGCCCATTCGAGGAATTCGTGGTTCGCCACCATCTCGCGGAACGTCTCGAGGTCGACGAAATGATAATCCACCCCGTCCACCTCGCCGGGCCGCGGCGGGCGGGTGGTGTAGGAAACCGACATGCCCAGTTCGGGCTCGTCGGCGAGCAGCGCGCGCGCGATCGTCGATTTGCCGGCACCCGAAGGCGAGGAAAGGACGAACAATACGCCACGGCGTTTGAAGCCATGCGGATCGGAATCTGGGGCGTCCATGCGCGCTAGTGGCGCGGGCGCCCCGTCCGCGTCAACCCGTCTTGAGGTGGATCAGTTTTCGGGCGCCCGCGCGCCGAGCACTGCATCGGTCATCTTGTTCAGTCCGCGCAGCACCAACCAGCCGGCCGCGAAGGTCACCGCGATCGGCAGGATGATGCGCACAGCCGTCACCACCCCGGCGCCGATCAGCGCGCCGTCCACCGTGCTGTCATCACCGTCGCGACCGTCGATCGCGCTGCCGATCAGGCCGCCCAGCATCGTGCTCGTCTTCATGAAGTCCCTCCGTTTCGGGGAGCAGAGCGCGCGAAACCAGCTTGGGTTCCGGTCACACCATCGTCTCGGGCCGCACCAGCCGGTCGAAGGTTTCGGCATCGACCAGCCCGAGCGCGAGGCCCGCCTCTTTCAGCGTCAGCCCTTCGGCATGGGCATGTTTCGCGATCTTGGCTGCATTGTCGTAACCGATCTCGGGCGCGAGCGCGGTGACGAGCATCAGCGAGCGGTCGACCAGCTCGGCGATGCGGCTGCGGTTGGGTTCGAGCCCCTCGACGCAGCGTTCGGCAAAGCTCGCCATGCCGACGCTCAGCAGGTCGATCGAGCGAAGCAGATTGGCGCCGATCATCGGCTTGAACACGTTGAGCTCGAGATGCCCCTGCAGCCCGCCGATGGTGATCGCCTGGTGATTGCCGATCACCTGCGCGGCCACCATCGTCAGCATCTCGCACTGGGTGGGGTTGACCTTGCCCGGCATGATCGAGCTGCCCGGCTCGTTCGCCGGCAGGTCGATCTCGCCGAGCCCGGATCGCGGACCCGAGCCGAGCAGGCGGATATCATTGGCGATCTTGGTCAGCGCCACCGCAAGCGTGCTGAGTGTCCCCGAGAGATGGACGATCGGGTCATTCGACGCGAGCGCCTCGAACTTGTTGTCGGCGCTCCTGAACGGCAGGCCGGTGATGTCGGCGATCTCCCGCGCCACCGCCTCGCCGAAGTCACGCGGGGCGTTGAGCCCGGTGCCGACCGCCGTCCCGCCCTGCGCCAGCGCCATCATGCCGTGATTGACCGCGGGGTCGATCCGCTGCCGGCAACGATAGATCTGGTGCGCATAGCCGGAGAATTCCTGGCCCAGGGTCAGCGGGGTCGCGTCCTGCAAATGCGTGCGGCCGATCTTGACGATATCGGCCCAGGCGTCCGCCTTGGCGTTCAGCGCCGCGTGCAGCCGGTCGAGCGCCGGGAAGAGCTGGGCATGCGCGGCACGAGCGGCGGCGATGTGAAGCGCGGTCGGGAAGCTGTCGTTGGACGACTGGCTCATATTGACGTGATCGTTCGGGTGGACCGGCGCCTTTCCGCCCCGCGTGCCAGCCAGCACCTCGTTGGCGCGACCGGCGATCACCTCGTTGACGTTCATGTTGGTCTGGGTGCCCGACCCGGTCTGCCAGATGACCAGCGGGAACTGGTCGTCGAGCTGGCCCGCGATCACTTCGGCCGCCGCCGATTCGATCACGTCGGCGAGGACGGCATCGAGGCCATGCGCCCGATTCACCCGCGCCGCCGCCTGCTTCACGATCGCCAGCGCATGGACGATGCCGAGCGGCATCCGCTCCTGCGCGCCGAACGGGAAATTCTCGATCGACCGCTGAGTCTGCGCGCCCCAGTACGAGTCGGCGGGGACGTTGATGGGGCCGAGCGAATCGGTCTCGATGCGGGTGTCGGACATGGGCATTCCCGATTTTCCCTCTCCCCCTGTGGGAGAGGGAGGGAGGAGCGAAGCGACGGAAGGGTGAGGGGGATGAGGCTCGAGACACAAGCGACTGTCCCCCTCACCCTTCCCATCGCTGCGCGATGGGCCCCTTCCCTCTCCCACAAGGAGAGAGGGAGAAAGTCACTTCTTCCGCTTGAAATCCACCGAGACGACGTTCGATCCATCCTCGACCGGAGTCACCGTCGGCCCGTCATTCTCGGCCGCGTCATGCGGATCAGGCCCCTCCGGCCCCTCCTGCGCCTGGAAGCGCAACTCGAAATTGACTGAAGGATCGTGGAAACCGGTCACCGCCGAATAGGGAATCACCAGCTTCGAGGGCACCTGGTTGAAGCTGAGGCCGATCGAGAAGCCGGTATCGTCGACGACCAGGTCCCAATAGCGGTTCTGCATCACGATCGTCATCTCGTCGGGAAAGCGCTCGATCAACCGCTTGGGAATGTCGACGCCGGGCGCCTGGGTCTTGAAGGTGATGTAGAAATGATGGTCACCGGGCAATCCACCATTCTCGGCGACCGAGCCGAGCACCCGGCCGACAACGGCGCGCAGCGCCTCCTGGACGATCTCGTCATAGGGAATCAGGCTATCGGGCAAACCATCACTCATGGCGCATGGACTAGCGGGCTTTGAAGCACCGTCAAGATTGCATGAGCGGTCGCGGTCGCTATGTGGGGCCCCATGCGCACCGCAACCATCTCGCGCTCCACCAAGGAGACGTCGATCGACGTGACCGTCAATCTCGACGGCACCGGCCTTTATACGGTCGAAACCGGCATCGGTTTCCTCGATCATATGCTCGAGCAGCTCTCGCGCCATTCGCTGATCGACCTCACCGTGAAGGCGGTCGGAGACCTGCATATCGACCAACACCACACGGTCGAGGATGTCGGCATCGCGATCGGCGAGGCGGTGGCACAGGCGCTCGCCGACAAGACGGGCATCCGCCGCTATGGCGATGCGCTGTCGCCGATGGACGAGACGCTGACCCGCGTCGCGCTCGACATATCGGGCCGGCCCTATCTGGTGTGGAAATGCGAGTTCTCGCAGAAGCGCCTCGGCGAGATGGATACGGAGCTGTTCGAACACTGGTTCCACAGCTTCTCGGGCTCGGCCGGCATCACCCTTCATGTCGAGACGCTCTACGGCAAGAACAACCACCATATCATCGAAAGCGCCTTCAAGGGCCTTGCCAGGGCGCTGCGCATCGCGGTCGAGATCGATCCGCGCAAGGCCGACGCGATCCCGTCGACCAAGGGGATGCTCTGATGGCCGGCGTCGAACGCCCCGAGGTGCCGCTCTGCGTGATCGTCCTGCGCTACATCGTGCCGATCGAGGAAGTCGACCGGCGCATGGCCGATCATGTCGCATGGCTGACCCGGGGCTATACCGAGGGCATCTTCCTCGCCTCCGGCCGGCAGGTGCCGCGGATCGGCGGGATCATCCTGACCCGCGGCCACAAGCGCGAGGTCGAAGCGCTCGCCGCCACTGATCCCTTCGTGTCGAGCGGCGCAGCGGCTGCCGAGGTGATCGAGTTCAATGCGAGCATGGCGGCGACCGGGTTCACCGCCCTCCTCGCATGAGCATCGCACTGATCGACTATGGCGCAGGCAATCTCCACTCGGTCGCCAATGCGCTGAAGGCGGCGGGCGCCGAGGGTGTCGCGATCACCGCCGATGCCGAAATGGTGGCGCGCGCCGACCGGATCGTACTGCCGGGCGTCGGCGCGTTCGGCGCCTGCGCCTCGGCGCTCCGCGCGGTGCCGGGCATGGTCGAGGCGCTCGACCGGCGCGTGCGCGGCGATGGCGTGCCGTTCCTCGGCATCTGCGTCGGCATGCAGCTGATGGCCGATGCCGGCGAGGAGATGGGCACGCATCCCGGGCTTGGCTGGCTGCGCGGCACCGTCCGCCACCTGACGCCTGACGATCCCACCGCCAAGGTGCCGCATATGGGCTGGAACGATGTCGTGCCGGCCCGCGCGCATCCGCTGATCGAGCCGGGCGAGGCCTATTTCCTGCACAGCTACGCCTATGACGGCGAGGACGTGATCGCCGCGACCGACCATGGCGGCCCGGTCACGGCCGCGATCGGCCGCGACAATATGCTGGGGGTGCAGTTCCATCCCGAAAAGAGCCAGCGCTACGGGCTCGAATTGCTGACGAGGTTCCTGACATGGCGGCCGTGATATGACCCTCATCGTCTTCCCGGCGATCGACCTCAAGGCCGGCCAGGTCGTGCGCCTCGCCGAGGGCGATATGGACCGCGCCACCGTCTATGGCGACGATCCCGCCGCCCAGGCGATGATCTTCGCCGATCAGGGCGCGGAATATCTCCATGTCGTCGATCTCGACGGCGCCTTTGCCGGCGCCTCGGTCAATGGCGAAGCAGTCGCGGCGATCGTCGGGAGCTTCCCGGGCCATGTCCAGCTCGGCGGCGGCATCCGCACCCGGGAATCGATCGAGCGCTGGTTCGATCTCGGCGTGTCGCGCGTGGTGATCGGGACCGCAGCGCTCGAGAATCCCGAGTTGGTCCGCGAAGCAGCGCGCGACTTCCCCGGCGGCATCGTCGTCGCGGTCGATGCGAAGGACGGCATGGTCGCGACCCGCGGCTGGGCCGATGTCTCTACCGTCGAGGTGATCGATCTCGCCCGCCGCTTCGAGGATGCCGGCGTCGCTGCCCTCCTCTTTACTGATGTCGGCCGCGACGGCATGCTCAAGGGCTGCAATGTCGAGGCGACCGTCGATCTCGCCCGCGCCGTCGATATCCCGGTGATCGCCAGCGGTGGGGTCAAGGGCATTGCCGAGATCCACGTCCTGGCGCTCCACGCGCGCGACGGGATCGAAGGCGTCATCACCGGCCGCGCCCTGTACGACGGCCGCCTGGACCTGGCCGCGGCGCTGAGCGTGGCGGCGGCGGCGTGACAGTCCGCGCCCGCGTCATCCCTTGCCTCGACGTGGCGAACGGCCGGGTCGTGAAGGGTGTGAACTTCGTCGACCTGCGCGATGCCGGCGATCCGGTCGAACAGGCGCGCGCCTATGATGCGGCCGGCGCCGACGAACTCTGCTTCCTCGACATCACTGCCAGCCATGAGGCCCGCGGCACCATCCTCGACGTGGTGCGCCGCACCGCCGAAGTCTGCTTCATGCCGCTGACCGTCGGCGGCGGCGTCCGCAGCGCCGGGGACGCGCGGGCGCTGCTGCTCGCCGGTGCCGACAAGGTCGCGGTCAATTCGGCTGCCGTTTCGCGACCCGAAGTTATCGCCGACATCGCCGATCGCTTCGGCAGCCAGTGCTGCGTCGCCTCGATCGACGCACGGCGCGTCGGCGCGGGTTGGGAAGTCTTCACGCATGGCGGCCGCCGCGAGACCGGGATCGACGCCGTCGAGCATGCCCTCCGCCTCGTCGCACTCGGTGCCGGCGAGCTGCTCGTCACCTCGATGGACCGCGACGGCACGCGCGACGGCTATGATCTCGACCTGATCCGAACGATCGCCGACCTGGTCGCGGTGCCCGTGGTCGCCTCGGGCGGCGTCGGCGGCCTGGACGATCTGGTCGCCGGTGTCCTTCAGGGCCATGCCAGCGCGGTGCTCGCCGCTTCGATCTTCCATTTCGGCGAGGCGAGCATCGCAGACGCTCATGCCGCGCTCGCGGCGGCCGGCGTGCCGGTGCGCACGCCCCTTTCCGCCTGATCACAACGGAAATTTAGGAACGTCTGCGCTAGGCCATGGCGATGCGCTTCCTCCTGCCCGTCCTCCTGCCCGTCCTCCTGCCCGTCCTCCTGCTGGCCGCGCCGGCGTTCGCGGTTACTCCGGCGCATACCGGCGTGCCCAAGGTCCGTACCGGCCCCGAACTGTCGGACATCGCCCTCTTCGTCATGGCGGCCGCGGGCGTGTTCCTCGTCCGCCGGGCAATGCGGGCCCGGTTCTCGAAGCCGCCAAAGGATTGACGCCAAAGGATTGACGGGCGCGCCCGTCTGGGCCAGCCGGGTTCCATGGCCGAAGACTTTCTCGACACACTCGAAGCCGTGATCGGCGCACGCAAGGGCGCTGACCCGGCCACTTCCTATGTCGCCAGGCTCTTCTCGAAGGGCCGCGCCAAGATCGCCCAGAAGGTCGGCGAGGAAGCGACCGAAACGGTCATCGCCGCGATGGGTGACGATCCGGCCGCGCTGACCGCCGAGGCGGCTGACCTGATCTTCCACCTGCTGGTGCTGCTCAGCGACGCCGGCGTCCCGCTCGACGATGTCCGCGCCGAGCTGAGAAGGCGCGAGGGCATATCCGGGATCGACGAGAAGGCCGCGCGGCCGAGCTGACGGAGACAATCATGCCGATCGACGCCACCTTGCCCTATGACGACCAGAACATCTTCGCAAAGATCCTGCGCGGCGAGATCCCGTCGAAGAAAGTGTTCGAGGACGACTATGCCCTCGCCTTCCACGACATCAACCCGCAGGCACCAACTCATATCCTGGTGATCCCAAAAGGCCCCTATGTCTCCTGGGACGATTTCAGCGCGAAGGGGTCGGACGCCGAAATCGCCGGCTTCGTTCGTGCCGTGGGCGAGGTCGCGCGGGCGGCGGGGCTGGTTGCACCCGGCTATCGCCTGCTCGCCAATACCGGCCTCGATTCGCACCAGGAAGTTCCGCACCTCCATGTCCACATCTTTGCCGGGCGCAAGCTGGGGCCGATGCTCGCGCGATAAGGGATTGCACCGCCTCGTTTTCCGGTTAGGCTCCCGCCATCACTCAGCCGGGCCACGGCCCGGACTGCGAAAATCGGGGATTTCTTCATGATATTCGGGCGCGTAAAGTCACTCGACGCCATCTTGGCGACTGCCGAAAAAAAGGGCCTGCACCGATCGCTCGGTGCTTTCCAGCTAACGCTGCTGGGCGTCGGCGCCGTTATCGGCACCGGCATCTTCGTGCTGACCTCCGAGGCAGCGCAAAAGGCCGGGCCGGGCATGATGATCAGCTTCGTCATCGCCGGCTTCGTCTGCGCGGTCGCGGCACTCTGCTACTCCGAGCTGGCATCGATGGTACCAGTGTCGGGCTCCGCCTATACCTATACCTATGCCGTCACCGGTGAGATCCTCGCCTGGATGGTCGGTTGGGCGCTGATCCTCGAATATGCGGTGGGGGCGAGCGCGGTCGCGGTCGGCTGGTCCAACCATGCGGTCGGGCTGTTGAATGGCCTCGGCCTCCATATCCCCGCCTTTCTGAGTAACGGCGACGCGCTGATCGCCAATGTCCAGATGGCCTTCGGCGCCTCGTCACCCGATCTCATCACCGCGAGCCAGGTCGGCGGCTATTTCAACCTGCCCGCCGTGATCATCTCGGTGCTGGTCACGCTGCTGCTCATTCTCGGCACGACGGAAAGCGCCCGGGTCAACGCGGTCCTCGTCCTGATCAAGATTACGGCGCTGACGGCTTTTGTCGCGCTGACCATCCCGGTCCTGAATGCGACCAACTTCACGCCCTTCACGCCGACCGGTGCGACTGGCGTGCTCGGTGCCGCCGCCTCGATCTTCTTTGCCTATGTCGGCTTCGACGCGGTCTCGACTGCGGCGGAAGAAACCAAGAACCCGCAACGCAATGTGCCGATCGGCCTCATCGCCAGCCTCGGCATCTGCACCATCTTCTATCTCGTCGTCGCCGCCGGCGCGATCGGCGCGATGGGCGCCCAGCCTGTCGCCGGGCTCACCGGCGGCGTGCTTTCGCCGGGATCGGCCGAACTCGCCGGCCGCTGCGCCTCGATCGTCTCGAGCGGCATCACCGAGCCTCTGGTCTGCTCGAAGGAAGCCTTGGTCCATGTGCTCGACACGATCGGCTGGCCGGCGATCGGTCGCCTGGTCGGGCTTGCCGCGGTGCTGGCATTGCCCTCGGTCGTGCTGATGATGATGTTCGGCCAGACCCGCGTGTTCTTCGTGATGGCGCGTGACGGCCTGCTTCCCGAGAAGCTCGCCAGCGTCCACCCGAAGTTCAAGACACCGCATGTCGTGACCGCCGTCACCGGCCTTGTCGTCACGATTGCCGCCGCGATCCTGCCGGTCGGCAAGCTTGCCGATTATTCGAACTCGGGCACCTTGTTCGCCTTCATGATGGTCGCGATCTCGGTCATGGTGCTTCGCGTGAAGGATCCTTCCCGCAAGCGTCCGTTCAAGACCCCGGCGGTCTGGATCATCGCGCCGCTCGCGATTGTCGGCTGTATCGGCCTCTATCTGTCGCTGCCGCTGATCGCGATCCTGGTGCTGCCGGTCTGGGGCGTGATCGGGCTGCTCGTCTATTTCCTCTACAGCCGCTCGCGCAGCCATGTCGGCCTGGGGCATGACGAAGTTCCCGAGATCGAGGCCGAGGAACTGATGCCGCCGCGGCCCGCGACCTTCTGAATCAGGGCGCGACGCACGAAAAAAGGGGGCCGGGAAGCAATTCCCGGCCCCCTTTCAATGGGCGCCCCGACGTCTCGATGGGGTCGTCAGGTCAGCCCAGCTTCTCGGCCACGAGTGCCTGCATGTCGCACATCGGCCGCGCGCCGTAATGCGAGATGATCTCCGCCGCGCAGATCGCCCCGAGGCGGAGCGATTGCTCAAGGCTCCTGCCCTGCGCCTGGCCGGTCAGGAAGCCGGCCGCGAACAGATCGCCCGCGCCGGTGGTGTCGACCACCTTCTCGATCGGCTCGGCGCCGCACGCCACCCGCTCGCCATTGGCGATGGCGATCGCGCCCTTCTCGCTGCGCGTCACCACCAGCACCGGCACCTGCGCCGCCGCGGCGGCGACGGCGGTTTCGAAATCCTCGACCTCCATCAGCGCCAGGATCTCGTTCTCGTTCGCGAACATGATGTCGATCAGGCCCTTAGCCATTAGATCACGGAAATCCCCGCCATGGCGCGAGATGCAGAACACGTCGCTGAGCGTGAAAGCGACCTTGCGCCCTGCCTTGCGCGCAACCTCGATCGCGGCGCGCATCGCCTGGCGCGGTTCCTCGGGATCCCAGAGATAGCCCTCGAGATAAAGAATCGCTCCGCTCGCGATCATCTCGTTGTCGAGCGCCGATGCCGGCAGGAACTGCGAGGCGCCGAGAAAGGTGTTCATCGTCCGCTGCCCGTCGGGCGTGACGAAGATCAGGCAGCGCGCCGTGGTCGGCTCGCCGTCACGTGTCGCGGTCGTGAAAGTGACGCCGGCAGCGCGGATATCATGCGCGAACACCTCGCCGAGCTGGTCGTCGGCGACCTGGCCGATGAAGCCGGCACGGCCGCCCAACGCAGCGATCGCCGCAACGGTGTTCGCAGCCGAGCCGCCGCTCGCCTCGATTCCGGGGCCCATCTTGGCATAAAGCGCATCGGCCTCAGCCGGCGAGAACATCAGCTGCATCGACCCCTTGGTCATGCCGGTCTCGGTGATGAACGCATCGTCGGCCTGGGAAAGCACGTCGACGATCGCGTTGCCGATCGCGACGACATCATAGGCTGGGGTGGTCAAGCTGGTTCTCCGGGAAAAATGGACGCGGCCGGCCGTAATGGTGCGACGCGGCGAGTGCAACCGGAGGTGGCGCGGGTTGGACTATCGGGGCGGCGCGGCTACACCCGCTCGATGGTCCGCGCCTTCCTCCTCTCGATCGGCCAGCTCGGCGACCCAGGGATCGTCAAGGTCTTCCTCAAGTCGCTGGCGATCACCTTGCTGCTGCTTGCTGGCCTGTGCGCAGGGCTGTGGTTCGGTGCCGGGTGGATGGCGGCGCGATTCGGCCTTGGCGACAGCGCTGGCACCTTGGTCGAGACAGCGGCGGTGCTGACTGCCTTGTGCCTTGCCTGGCTGCTGTTCCGGGTGATTGCCATCGGGGTGATGGAGGTATTCGCCGATGACGTGGTGATTGCGGTCGAGCGCAAATATTATCCGGAGGCGCTCGCCGAGGCACGCGACGTGCCGCTCGGCCGCTCGATCGCGATGGGGCTTGGCTCGGCGGGGCGGACCATCCTGATCAACCTCGCCGTCTCGCCACTCTATCTGCTGCTGTTCTTCACAGGGGTCGGGCTGCCGCTCCTGTTCTTCATCGTCAATGGCTGGCTGCTCGGCCGTGATCTCGGCGAGATGGTCGCTGCACGGCATATTCCGCGCACGGCGATGAAAAGCTGGCGCGGGTCGACCGCCTTCCAGCGTTTCACCCTGGGGCTGGCCGGCACAGCGATGTTCCTGGTGCCGATCCTCAACCTGTTCGCCCCGGTGCTAAGCGCTGCGATGGCGACTCATCTTTTCCACGGAAGGCGACGGGTATGAAACGCGCGGGACTGGCGATCCTCCCGGCATTATTGCTGGCGGCTTGCGGCGGTGGCGGGGGAGTCGCGCCCCGGCCCGCGCGCGAGATTCCCGTCCCGATCCCTGGCGGCGTCGCCGGGCTTGACCGGGTCCTCGGGCAGACCGGCGGGGCGCTGATCGGCATGTTCGGCCAACCCGTCGCCGATGTCCGCGAGGGCAGCGCGCGCAAGCTCCAGTTCGGCAACGCGACCTGCGTGCTCGACGCCTATCTGTATCCCAAGGGCCGGGGCGAGCCTGTCGTCACCTATCTCGATGCGCGGCAGACCGACGGCAGCCCGATCGACCGGGCGAGCTGTGTGGGGGCGCTGAGTGTTGCGCGGAACGGGGTGCGGTAGCCCACCCTACCCCTCCCGCTTGCGGGAGGGGTAGGGTGGGCTCGCGCTCACCGCGAGCGATACCGCCAGCGATTGGCCGGGAGCCCACCCCTACCCCTCCCGCGGAGCGGGAGGGGGGTCTGCAGTCCACTCGTTGCGCACTACCTCGTCGCCTTCACCAGCCGAACGCGCTTCACGCTCGCTCACCCACCGCTCCCGGTCCAGCCGCCGCAACGTCCACACCGCCGCCCCACGCACCACCGGCGCGGCATCATCCAGCAACCCCACAACCGTCTCGACCAGCGCGCCCGAACCACTATTCCCCGCCGCGATCAGGCAATTGCGCACCATCCGATCCCGCCCGATCCGCTTGATCGGAGAGCCGGCGAACACCGATCGAAAACCGGCGTCATCAAGTGCCAACAGGTCGGCGAGGTCGGGCGCCACCAGTTCCGCCCGCGGCAGAAAGGCACGGTTGGCATGGGCCGCTGCGGCGAACTTGTTCCACGGGCAAACCGCCAGGCAGTCATCGCAACCGTAAATCCGGTTTCCCATCGCCGCGCGGAACTCGTGCGGAATCGGCCCGGCATGCTCGATCGTCAGATAGGAAATGCAGCGCCGTGCATCGAGCCGGTAGGGCGTGGGAAAGGCATTGGTCGGGCAGGCGCGCTGGCAGGCGTCGCACGAGCCGCACCTGTCGTATCCCGGCCTGTCCGGCACCAGATCGAGCGTCGTGTAGATCGCGCCGAGAAACAGCCAGCTGCCATGGTCGCGGCTGACGAGATTGGTATGCTTGCCCTGCCAGCCGAGTCCGGCGGCTTCAGCGAGCGGCTTCTCCATCACTGGTGCCGTGTCGACGAACACCTTCACGTCCGCGTCGCGCGCCTCGGCAACGAGCCACCGCGCCAGCGCTTTCAGCGCTCGCTTCACGACATCATGATAATCGGCCCCTTGCGCGTAAACCGATATACGCCCCTTCTCGCCCTGCTCAGCGAGCGCGAAGGGATCGCCGGCCGGCGCATAGCTCATGCCGAGCGCGATCACGCTCTTCACCTCGGGCCATAATCCCGCCGGGCTTTCGCGATGATGCGCGCGCGCCTCCATCCAGATCATGTCGCCATGCATGCCGTCGCCGAGCCACTGGCGCAGGCGGCCGGCGGTGCGCGGCGCGGCGTCGGCGCGCGCAATCCCGCACGCAGCGAAGCCGAATTCAGCCGCCTTCGCCTTCAGCCTTTCGCTCAATGACTTGTCTTCGGTCATCCTTGCCCGCTACCAACGCCGGAAGATCGGCTCGCGCCGGTCCATATCCCGTTCGGGCAAGAACGGAAAACTGGGGATCCGAGTGACGGGTAATCTGGCGATCAGCGCCACGGGGCTGATCAAGAAATTCGGCGGCCGCCGAGTCGTTGACGGCGTCGATCTCGCAGTGCCCAAGGGCATGATCTACGGCGTGCTCGGCCCCAATGGCGCCGGCAAGACGACGACTCTCCGCATGCTGCTCGGCATCATCGAGCCCGATGGCGGCACGCGCACCCTGCTCGGCCATGAACGCCCGCGCGAGGTCAGCGACCAGGTCGGCTATCTGCCCGAGGAACGCGGCCTCTATCCGGCGATGCGCGCCAAGGACGCGATCGCCTTCATGGGCGCGCTGCGCGGACTCGATCTCAAGACCGGGCGCAAGCGTGCGGTCGCGCTGATGGAGGCGAATGGGCTCGGCCATGCCGTCGACAGCAAGATCCGCAAGCTCTCCAAGGGCATGGCACAGCTCATCCAGCTGCTCGGCTCGGTCGTCCACGAACCTGAATTGCTTGTCCTCGACGAGCCCTTTTCGGGGCTCGATCCAGTCAACCAGGAGCGGCTCGAAGCGCTGATCGTCGCGCAGCGAGATCGCGGTGCGACCATTCTCTTCTCCACTCATGTCATGGCGCATGCGGAACGGCTTTGCGATCGTCTGGCGATCATCGCGGGCGGCAAGCGCCGCTTCGAAGGCACCGTGGCGGAGGCGCGCGGCATGTTGCCGATGCGCGCCCATTATGTGCCCCATCATGATGGTGCCGGCGTGCGGGAGCTTCTCCCCGCTGATGCCGAGCATGTCGGCGATGCCTGGCGCTTCACCATCGCGGATACCGGCGCCGAGGATATTATCCGCAAGCTGATCGACGCCGGCTTCGGTATTTCCGGCCTGTCGATCGAACGACCCGGATTGCACGACGCCTTTGTCCGCATCGTCGGCAAGGAAGCGCTGGAGGCAGGCAAATGAGCACCCAGCCAATCAGCAATTTCCGCCGCATGGTCCGTCAGACATTGACCATCGCCCGGCGCGATTTCGTCGCGACCGTCTTCACCCCCACTTTCCTGATCTTCCTGTTCACCCCGGTGATCATGCTCTCGTTCGGCGCGATCGGCGGCCTCGGCGCCTCCTCGATGGCGACCGGATCGACCGAGAAGCAGCGCATCGTCGCCATCGTCGCGCCTGCGCAACAGGCGGCGATGCGCGCCACTGACGAGCGGCTGCGCAAGCTCTACGCCCCGGGAGATCGCCCGCCACCGCTGCTCATGCAGGCGCCGGGCGACAATCCGGCAGGCCAGGCGAACATAGCATTCAGCGCGCAGGGCGCCGATTCCTCGGCTGCGCTATATGGCGACCTCACCCATCCGACCATTCTCTATGGCGGCCATGGCCCGGCCGATGCCGCCTATCTCGCCGAGCTTGCCGAAGGCACGCTGCGCGCGGGCAGCAGCGGCGCGGCCCCGCTCAGCAAGGCGACGCTGACCTCGGTCGCGCGCGGCCGGGCGACACCGTCGGGACACAAGCAATCTGCCTATTTCACTGTCTTCGGCATCTTCTTCCTGACCCTGCTGCTTGCCGGACAGGCGGTCGGCACCATGGCCGAGGAGCGCAACAACAAGGTCATCGAGGTGCTCGCCGCCGCCGTGCCGCTCGAGGCGGTGTTCTTCGGCAAGCTGATCGGCATGTTCGGCACTGCCCTGCTATTCATCGCCTTCTGGGGCACCCTGGTCAGCCAGGTCGGCTCGATCCTGCCGGCAAATGTGGCCGGCGCGCTCGGCGAGATCGGCCCGGCGGTCGGCGAGCCGCTCTTCGCGCTGCTGTTCCTGGCCTATTTCTCGATGTCCTATATGCTGCTCGGTGGCGTCTTCCTCGGGGTCGGCGCCCAGGCGACGACACCGCGCGAGCTGCAGATGCTGTCGCTCCCGATCACCGTGCTGCAGATCGCGATCTTCGGCGTTACCTCAGTCGCCGCATCACAGCCTGACAGCTGGATCGCGACAGCGGCCGAGATTTTCCCCTTCAGCTCGCCCTATGCGATGGCTGCCAGGGCCGCCAATTCGCCCGAACTCTGGCCGCATCTCGTCGCGCTTGCCTGGCAATTGCTGTGGGTAGCGATCGTCATCACCGTTGGCGCCCGCGCCTTCCGCCGCGGCGTGCTGCAATCGGGCAGCGGCAAGATCAACTGGAAGGGCCTGATCGGGCGATAGCAGAAACCGAACGCCTCACCGATCGCGTTGCACAACGCTATTGACATGAGTGTCAGTTAGCGCTTTCCTATACAAAAGGAGAGCGAGACGATGGCGACTCAATTGCGCGAGGCGGAGGTACCGGCGGTCGATCCGCTCGATGTCAGCCGGCCCGAGCTTTACCGCGACGATGTCTGGCAGGCACCATTCCGCGAGCTTCGCGCCACATCCCCCGTCCACCGCGTCGAGCATAGCGACTTCGGGCCCTATTGGTCAGTGTCAACCTACAAGCCGATCATCCAGGTCGAGTCGCTGCCTGATCTCTATTCGTCGCAGGTCGGCGGCATCACGCTCGCCGATTTCATCGAAAATTCCACCTCCGACGTGCGCATGCCGATGTTCATCGCGATGGACCGGCCAAAGCATACCGGCCAGCGCCGCACTGTCGCCCCTGCCTTCACGCCGAGCGAGATGGTCCGCCTGTCGGGCAATATCCGGACCCGCACCGCCGAGATTCTCGATTCGCTCGAGTGGAACAAGGAATTCGATTGGGTCGACAAAGTCTCGATCGAGCTGACCACCCAGATGCTCGCCATCCTGTTCGATTTCCCTTGGGAGGATCGCCGCAAGCTGACCTTCTGGTCCGATTGGGCCGGCGATATCGAACTGGTGAAGACTGAAGAACTGCGCCTCGAGCGGCTCAAGCACATGTATGAGTGTGGCGCCTATTTCCAGAATCTGTGGAACCAGAAGCTCGGCAAGCCGCCGACGCCCGATCTCATCTCGATGATGATGCATTCGGATGCGATGGCCGAGATGGATCAGATGGAGTTTCTCGGCAATCTCATCCTGCTGATCGTGGGCGGCAACGACACGACGCGCAACTCGATGAGCGCGGCCGCCTACGGGCTGGACCTGTTTCCCGACCAGCGCGCGAAGCTGGAGGGCGATCCGTCGCTGATCCCGAACGCGGTCCAGGAGATCATCCGCTGGCAGACGCCGCTCGCGCATATGCGTCGCACCGCGACCGCTGATACCGAGCTCGAAGGCCAGCAGATCAAGGCCGGCGACAAGCTCGCGCTCTGGTATATCTCGGCGAACCGCGACGAGAGCGTGTTCGAGGATGCCGATTCGATCATCGTCGATCGCCCCAATGCGCGGCGGCATCTCGCCTTTGGCCACGGCATCCACCGCTGCGTCGGCGCCCGGCTGGCCGAGCTGCAGATCGCGACCCTGCTCGAGGAAATGGGCAAGCGCCGGATGCGGGTGAATGTCGTGGGCGCGCCCGAGCGGGTCGCTGCGTGCTTCGTCCATGGCTATCGCAAGCTGCCGGTCGAGATCAGCAAATACTGACGACCGGCCGGGCCGTCTCCATCGGGCGCGAAAAGCGCGACAGCACCCGGTTCGATATCGGGCGCGCGCTGCATCTCGCCGTTCCCCTCGCGCGTAGCTATATGAGGAAAAGAACACGCCCGAGGAAATCATGACTCCAGACCGACGCACCTTCCTGACGATGACCGGCGCCGGCGCAGCCGCGCTCGCCCTGTTCGGCTGCCGGGGCGCCACCGCCGCGCCCGAGCATTTCGAGGTCACGCTGACTGACGCGCAGTGGAAGGCGAAGCTCTCGCCCGCCGCCTATCAGGTGCTTCGTCACGAAAATACCGAAACGCCCTTCACCAGCCCGCTCAACAACGAACATCGCGCCGGAATCTTCTCCTGCGACGGCTGCGCGTTGCCGCTCTATTCCTCGAAGACCAAGTTCGACAGCGGCACCGGCTGGCCGAGCTTCTGGGCGCCGCTCCCCAATGCTGTTCGCACGCGCAATGACGGCTCGCTCGGCATGTCGCGGACTGAAGTGCATTGCCGCCGCTGCGGCGGCCATCTCGGTCATGTGTTCGATGACGGCCCGAAGCCGACCGGGAAACGCTATTGCATGAATGGCGTGGCGATGACGTTTAGACCCGGAGCGGCCTGACGCGATCCGTCATGCCGGACTTGTTCCGGCATCCGCGGTTCAGCGAGAACGCAGCTATCTGATGGGCGGCTCAGTGGACCCCGGAACAAGTCCGGGGTGACGACGATCAGAAGCGGATATCGCCGTCGGCATCGACTGACGCCATCGTCATCGTCGGCAGCGGCGCCTGGACATCGTCGCTATCGGTTGCATCCGAGCCGTTATCCGCAGCGCGATCCGAATAGATGAAGCCCTTGGTGGGATAGGCAGTGGTGCCGAGGCCGCCCTGCGGACCGTACCACACCTTGACCAGGCTCCAGTCGCCCGCTTCGGACACGTCGACCGCGCGAACATTGGTCTCCACCCGGCCGGGGCGCGACCAGTTGGCGTGGGTGAGCAGAACCTCGCGATCGCTGATCACTTCGCTGACCATCGCAACATGGCCGAGCCGCATCCGGCCGTTCGACGCAAAGGCAAGGACCGCACCGGCCTTCGGCGCATGGCCGCGGGCATAATGGCCGGCCGCCTGGCTCCACCAGGTGTTGGCATTGCCGTGGATATCGATGCCGGAAATCTCGCGAGCATAAGGGGCGCACTGCCAGAATTGCGCCATCGCCGGGGTCGCTGCCATCAGGCTGCACGAAACCACCAGCGCGAAACGCGCTGCAAACGCCCGAAAATTCATGTGACCCCCTCAGGTCCCGCTAACTCGTTGATCCTGTCAAAGCAGGTCGGGCCGGCGGTGAAAACCCCATCGCATCGACGAATGGAACCTTTTCCGACGAAGCGTGTTGACGAGGCGATGACTGCCCCTGGGGGCGGCCTGAATCAGCCCGCGCGCTTTTTCGTTCGCGCGATTTCCTTCCGAATCATCCTGATCGTCAGGGCTCGCGCGGTGCTGCGTCGACGATCGCCGCACCCGCCAATCGCGCCAGCCGCGCCTCATGCTCGACCCGCCCGAACGGAAAGCGCCTGAACATCAGCGCGCCGGTCACCGCGATCACCAGATAGACCAGGCTGTAGATGATCGTCAGCCGGTCGATCGTCGCCGAGGGCACCAGCCCCGGCACCGCCTTTTTGGGAAAACCGGCGACCGCGAGGATCGTACCGGCGAACAGGATGCCGATCCCCGAGGTGCATTTCTGGACGAAGAAGGACCCGGCGAAGAACACGCCTTCGGACCGGAGCCCGGTCTTGATCTCCGAATCCTCGACGACGTCGGCCATCATCGATGCGCCCAGGATGAAGGCCGAAACATTGCTGCCGGTGCCGAGAATGAAGAAGCCGAGCAGCACCGGCAACAGGGCCGGATCGCCGACCTGCGGAAACAGGCCGAGCAGGCGCAGCCAGTAGGGCGCCGTGTTGAGCGCCATGCCGCCGATCACGAACCATCCCGCGGCAAGGTGCTTGCTTGCTCTCTTGCCCACCCGCGGCGCGACGACGAAGGCGAGGATGACCCCGACGAACAGGGCGATCGTCACCCAGACGAAGGTGAAACCGCTTACCCCCCACACATAGCTGTAGAGATAGTTGGACATCGCATAACTGATGCCCTGATTGGTATAGGCGCAGACGCTGGCGATCATCAGGATCACGAAAGCGCGGTTCCTGACGGTCGCCCGGAGCTGGCTGAAATTCTGGCGCAACGTCTGCCGTTCGATCGCGGGCTGCGGCAGCCGCCCGATCTCGCCATGCGTCCCGAGGGCCGAGGCGAGGATGGCGATCACCATTAATGTCGCTCCAAGCAGAGCGAACCCGCCATAACCGGCCCGGTTCAGCAAGCCGTTGGGAAAAGCCGCGGTCGGCGCGAGAAAAACCATGTAAGCCGAGAGCAGCATGGTGAGCCCGCCGGCCCATCCGAACAGATAGCGATACGCCATGATCCGGGTCCGCTCGTCATAATCGGCGGTGAGCTCGGGCGTCAGCGCGACCGAGGGCACTTCATAACAGGAGACGGCGCTGCGCACGATGACCGAGCAGCCGAACAGCCAGACCAGCAACATCGGATCGGACAGCAAGGGCGGGTTCCATAGAGCGATCCACCCGGCCGCGATCGGCAGTGCGGACGCGTACATCCAGGGATGCCGCCGCCCCCAGCGGCCCCGCGTCCGATCGGAGAAGAAGCCGACCGCCGGGTCGATGAACGCATCGGCGACCAGCGCCAGCATGATCACCAGCCCGACCGTTTGCGGATCGAGCCCGATCACCTGGTTGTAGAACAGCAGAAGGAAGGTGCCGAAGCCGGCGTCCTTCACCCCGTAAGCGACCGCGCCGAAGCCGTAGCTCGCCATGGTCCCGTTGGAGAGCCGGCGCGCCGGCGGCGTCGTGAAGCCGGCAGCGCTCACGAAGCGAAGGATTCGAGTGCCGAGAACATCGAGGGGGCCGCCGCGTCCCAGCTGTGCCGGGGGCCGATCGTGATGCCGCCATCGACGGTGATGTGAGTCCCGGTGACGAAGGAGGCATCGTCGCTGGCGAGATAGGCGACCGCGGCGGCAATATCCTCGGGCCGGCCGGCGCGCTGGATCGGCTGGGCGTGCGCCGCGATTCCGGCGATCATGCCGTTCGCCTGGTCGCGCTTCTCGCCGTCGATGCCGAGCCCCGACGTAAAGATATTGGTGGTGATGAACCCCGGACACACTGCGTTGACGCGGATATTATGCCGCGAGAGCTCGGCTGCGGCGAGCGTGGTGAGATGCAGCACGCCGGCCTTGGCGACTGAATAGGCAGTCGGCGCCGCCCCGGTCTGCAACGCGGCGATCGAGGCGGTGTTGACGATCGCCCCGCCGCCCCGCGCGGTCATCAACGGCGCGGCATGGCGGATGCCCATCGCCACCGAGCGCAGCAGCAACGCCTGGGTCCTGTCCCAATCCTCGGCCGAGATTTCGTCGATCCGCGCCCGCGATCCGCCCGCGCCGGCATTGTTGAACACGACATCGAGCCCGCCCGCCGCATCGGCCGCCGCCATCAATGCCTCGATATCGCCGGTCCGGGTCACATCAGTGCGCAGGAAATGGATGCGGCCGTTCGACGTCTCTGCGACGTCACGTCCACCCGCCTCGTCGATGTCGCCGATCCACACCTCGGCGCCTTCGTCGACCAGCCTCAGCGCCGTCGCGCGGCCAATCCCGGAGGCGCCGCCGGTTACCACGGCGCGCTTGCCCGCAAAACGCATCACACTCTCCTGCATCTGGTTTTTGGGTAGCATAGTATGGGGTTCAGGCCGGTCAATCCGGCGTTTTTGGAATTTCGGGTTTGCGAACGCTTGCGAGGCGACGCGCCGGTCTCTACCAAATGTCACCCCGGACTTGTTCCGGGGTCCATCGTTCCACCAATGCTGGCGCCGGGGGAGAGATGGATGCCGGAACGAGTCCGGCATGACGATTTTGGAGAGAATATTGCCGCTGGATCCGGAAACCTTCGACGCCCTGATCGACACCGTCCGCCGCTTCGTCAGCGAACGCCTCCGTCCGCTCGAGGGCGCGGTCGAGGAAGCCGATGCGATCCCCGCCGAGATCGTGCGGGAAATGCGCGACATGGGCCTGTTCGGCCTCTCGATCGCCGAGGAATATGGCGGCCTCGGCCTCACCATGAGCGAGGAGGCGCGCGTCGCGATCGAGTTCGGGCGCACCACGCCTGCCTTCCGCTCGACCTTCGGCACCAATGTCGGGATCGGCAGCCAGGGCCTGGTCATGGCAGGATCGCCTGAGCAGAAAGCCGCATGGCTGCCCGGCATCGCCAGCGGCGAGATCATCACCAGCTTCGCGCTGACCGAGCCCGATGTCGGCAGCGACTCGGGCGCCGTGAAGACCAAGGCAGTAAAGGACGGCGATGTCTATCGCCTCTCGGGCACCAAGCGCTTCATCACCAATGCCGACAAGGCCGACCTGTTCACGGTGATGGCGCGCACCGGCGGCGAAGGGGCTCGCGGCGTCTCCGCCTTTCTCGTACCCCGCAACCTCGCCGGCGTCTCGATCGGCGAGCCCGAGAAGAAGATGGGGCAGAAAGGCGCCAAGGTCGCTGACGTGATCTTCGACGATGTCGCTGTTCCCGCCGCCAACCGGCTCGGCGAGGAGGGGGAAGGCTTCAAGATCGCGATGCGCGTGCTCGATCGCGGCCGGCTGCACATCGCAGCGGTCTGTGTCGGCGTGGCGGAGCGGCTGATCGCCGACACGATCGCCTATGCGAGCGAGCGCAAGCAGTTCGGCAAGGCGATAGCGGAGCACCAGCTCATCCAGGGCATGATCGCCGATGCCAAGACCGAAGCGCTCGCCGCCCGCGCGCTTGTGCTCGAAACCGCCGCTGCCAAGGATGCCGGCAAGGATGTGGTGATGGAATCAGCCGCCGCGAAATATTTCGCGAGCGAGATGGTCGGCCGCGTTGCCGACCGCGCCGTCCAGATCTTCGGCGGCGCCGGTTATATCGCCGATTACGGGATCGAGCGGCTGTACCGCGATGTGCGGCTGTTCCGCATCTATGAGGGGACGAGCCAGATCCAGCAGATCATCATTGCGCGAGAGACGATCCGGCGCGGGGGGTAAAGGATTCCCCTCCCGCTTGCGGGAGGGGCTAGGGGTGGGCGCCCGGCTTCGGCAGGCGCTCCGCAAATGGATGACGGGGGCCCACCCCCGGCCCCTCCCGCAAGCGGGAGGGGAGAAGGAGAAATTTCAATGGACACGACGAACCTTTTCCGCCTCGACGGGCGCACCGCGCTCATCACCGGCGGGTCGCGCGGCATCGGCCGGATGATCGCTGCCGGCTTCATTGCCCAGGGTGCGACCGTCTATATCTCCTCGCGCAAGGCTGAAGCCTGTTTCGAGACGGCAAAGGCGCTTGGCGAGAAGTGCATTCCCCTGCCCCAGGACGTTTCCACCGTCGCCGGCTGCAAGGCGCTTGCCGACCAGTTCACCGAACACAGCACCTCGCTCGACATCCTCGTCAACAATGCCGGCGCGGCCTGGGGCGAGCCGTTCGACGTCTTCCCCGAAAAAGGCTGGGACAAGGTGATGGACCTCAACGTCAAATCACCCTTCTTCCTCACCCAGGCGCTCCACCCCGCGCTCAAGGCGGCGGCGAGCCGTGAGCGCCCGGCCAAGGTGATCAACATCACGTCGATCGATGGCCAGCGGCTCAATCCGTGGGAAACCTACAGCTACCACGCCTCCAAATCCGCGCTGATCTACCTGACCAAGCGCATGGCGGCGCGGCTCATCGAGGATTCGATCAACGTCACCTCGATCGCCCCCGGCGCCTTCGCCAGCGAGATGAACAAGGCGGCACGCGACCACGGCGAGGCGATCGCGAAGGGCATTCCGGCGAAACGGATCGGCGTCGACGAGGACATGGCCGGCGCGGCGATCTACCTGGCGAGCCGCGCGGGGGATTATGTGGTGGGGGATACGATCACCGTCGACGGCGGCCTGGTCCACGCCGCGCTGGGGACATCGATCGACGCGTAACTCCTATAAGCCCCTCCCCTTCAGGGGAGGGGCTTTTTAGGTTACCGCGCGATACCTCCCGCAGCCAGCACCGCCAAGGTCACGAGTTCGCTCGCCGTCGAGGTCATCGGCGCGATCTGCACTGACTTTTCCATGCCCACGAGCATCGGCCCGATCACCGAATCCCCGCCCAGCTCGCGCAGCAATTTTGCGGAAATATTGGCACTCTGCAGCCCGGGCATGATCAGCACATTGGCCGGCCCCGAAAGCCGCGCGAACGGATAATTCGCCAGCTGCTTGGGGTTGAGCGCGACGTCCGGCGCCATTTCGCCGTCATATTCGAAGCTGACCTGGCGCTCGTCGAGCACCTTGACCGCGCCGCGCAGATTTTCGAGCCATTTGCCTTCGGGATTGCCGAAATTCGAATAGCTGAGAAACGCCACCCGCGGTTCATGCCCCATGCGCCGCGCGACCAGAACCGCCTGCTCGGCGATGTCGGCCAGCTCTTCCGAGGTCGGCCGCTCGTTCACCGTCGTGTCGGCCATGAACACGGTATGGCTCTGCCCGACCATCAGATGCATGCCGAAAGGCGTGCGCCCCTCCTGGGGGTCGATCACCTTGCGCACCTCGCGCATCGTGTGCGCATAGGTGCGGGTGATGCCGGTGATCATCGCATCGGCTTCGCCGAGCTGGAGCAGGACGGCGCCGAAGATGTTGCGATCCTGATTGATCATCCGCTCGACGTCGCGGCGCAGATAGCCGCGCCGCTGCAGCCGGGTGTAGAGAAACTCGACCATCTTCGGTACGAGCGGCGAGTTGCGGCTGTTGTGCAGCTCATAGCTTTCGGGATCGCTCACCCCGAGCGCCTTCAGCCGCTCATAGACGTCCTCGCGCCCGACCAGCACCGGCGTGCCGTAACCGCCGTCCTTGAAGGCGATCGCCGCGCGCAGCACGACTTCCTCCTCGCCCTCGGCGAACAGCACCCGCTTGGGATGCGCCCGCGCGCCTTCATAGGCGAGGCTCAGCACCGAGGTTGTCGGGTTCATCCGCGCGCGGAGCGTCTGGCGATAGGCATCCATGTCGAGGATCGGCTTGGTCGCCACGCCTGAATCCATCGCCGCCTTGGCGACCGCGGCGGGAACGATCTCCATCAGCCGCGGATCGAACGGCGCCGGGATGATGTAATCGGGCCCGAAAGTGTGGCGCACGCCGTATGCGACCGCAACCTCCTCAGGCACCTGCTGGCGCGCCAGCGCTGCGAGAGCCTCGGCCGCGGCGACCTTCATCTCGTCGTTGATCGTCGTCGCCCGCACATCGAGCGCGCCGCGGAAGATGAAGGGGAAGCCGAGCACATTGTTGACCTGGTTCGGATAATCCGACCGCCCGGTCGCGATGATCACGTCGGGCCGCGCGCGCTTGGCATCGGGCGGGGTGATCTCGGGATCGGGATTGGCCATGGCGAAGATGATCGGCTTGGGCGCCATCTTCATCAGCAGTTCGGCCGGCAGCGCGCCCGCGGCGGAGAGCCCCAGGAACACATCGGCGCCGTCGAGCGCCTCTTCCAGCGTGCGGCGGTCGGTCTTCACCGCGTGCGCCGATTTCCACTGGTTCATGTCATGCTCGCGACCCTGCCAGATCACGCCCGTCCGGTCGCACATCAGCAGCTGGTCGTGCGGCAGGCCCATTGCCTTGATCAGCTCGGCACAGGCGATCGCAGCGGCGCCCGCGCCGTTCACGACGACCCTCGTATCCTTGATGTCGCGCCCGGTCAGGAACAGCGCGTTGATCAGCCCGGCGGCGGCGATGATCGCGGTGCCATGCTGGTCGTCATGGAAGACGGGGATGTTCATCCGCGCGCGCAGCGTCTGCTCGATGATGAAGCATTCGGGAGACTTGATGTCCTCGAGATGTAACCGGGGCAGATTTCCGGGCGGGGTCTTTTCAAAAGGGTTGGGTTGTGATTCACCCTGCTGATG
>NZ_BAAAEH010000037.1:0-71974 GCF_039522915.1 Sphingomonas oligophenolica | reverse complement strand
CGCCGCCGCACATCCCGAGATCGCCAAAGCCGCATGAGGCCCCTCGTGGGGGTGTTTTAGCGCTTACTTTCTGACACGAAGAACGGCGCTGATCGCTCCACAGCATGCTGCGCCTGCCAGGCTGGGCAGAAATTACCTGCTTCTTTCCATCATTATCGCGGTACGGCGTGCCAACGGCGCACATAATCGACCGCCATGGACCGCATCATCAATGCCTCACGGGCCGCCGCATCCGTCGCCTATGCGTCGTTCAGGATCCAGATGATGGGGCCGCCTGAGGGGCCGGGCCGCCTAGCTGCCACTCGATCGCTTCTGACGTTCATACCGGCGCCCCCGATCATGATCGCGTCGGCGCGCCAGTCGAGTTGGCAGCGATGGAATTCCGAGCAACCCTTCCGGACTGATTTCTTCGCGCCGCGCTACGTCGGGCGCGTCTCCATAGCCAGCGCGCCGTTGAACGTATCCGCCCTGATTGGCGCTGGGGTGAGGTCCGTATGGCGTCTTGCTCGCATGTTTGGCCGCGGCCGGGCTGCTCGCCCGCGCGGTCGTCATGATGATGAGCAGATTCACCCGGCCTGATCTTCTCCCGACCGACGCCGAGCCTATAGGCGCGCGCCATGAACCGGTCGATTCCGGAGCATAAGCCCGCGCCTTCGTCACTCCGCCGGGATTTCCGGCAATGACTGCCGTCCTCCCGACACCTTGCGTACGTCCCGTACCACTGCCCGTGCCTCGCCGAATTGCCAGGCCAGCAATGTGGGCAGGCCAAGGCCGACATCGCGCGCGCGCTTGGCCAGCGATAGAGCGAGCGCGGTTTCGGCGGGCAGGCCGAACAAGGGGCCAGCCAGCGCATAGGCTGCCTCCTGCACGCCGATCGCGCCGGGAATGGCGAAGGCGACGCTCCTGAGCGTGAAGATCAGGCTCTCGATCGAAAGGGCGGACCAGATGGAGATATGGACGCCCATCATCAGCAGGACGATCCAACTGCCGATCGCCGTGGCGGTCCAGCCAGCGAGATTGAGAGCAAATCCCAATGCCGTCCGTCGCGGCTGCCCATAGATCCGCCGCATCTCGTCAGTGATGCCGGTCATCGCCATCACCGATCCGGGCAGGAACTGCTGGGCGATGCGGCCGGCAAGGCCGAGCGCCGGGCGCTGGGCGGTGAAGAACATCACCATCACTGCCACCATCACCGCGGTGCCGCCGAGGATCAGCGGGCGCAAGGCGACTGCATTGCCACCCTGGACCAGCATCGAGACCATCATGGCGAGCCCGAACAAGGTGAAGACGAGTTGCGCCGCCATTTCGGTCGTAAGGTCGACGACGAAAGAGGCATAGACCCGCGACGCCAGCATGCGGTGGAGGGTCAGCGTTCGTATGCCGACGACGATGCCGCCGATCTGCGAAAAGGGCAACAGGTCGGACACCGCCTCGCGCACCATCCGCGCCCAGGTGAAGCGGCCGAGTCGGTCGAGCGGCTCGCCCGGCGCGACAGCAAGCCACGCGCCGCCGAGGATCGCGAACACGCCGATCGAATAGAGGCAATAGATCAGGAAACCGGCGAACCCGATCCGCCCGGCGACAGCGATGACGCTGCCGAAACCGGTCGAGCCGAATGCCCAGATCGCCGCGGCCAAGCCCCCCAGGGTCGCCAGCAGCATGCCCGCGCGTGCAAGGTTTTTCAGCCAGTCTCTCCCTTGGCCTTGCCCGTGAAACGCAATGCGAGCCGCATCATCGCGGGCACGAATCGCGGCCGGATCAGCCGTTGATCATAGGGTGCAAGCCGCCGGTCATTCTCGGCAAGGCAAATCTGCGCGAGCTCGGGAAAACTCACCTCGACCCCAAGCTCCTTCGAACCGTTGAGGGTGAAGTTGTTCTCCTGCGCCTTGGTGTTGTCGCCCATGCCGCGCGCCATGCTCACCCGTTCGAGGATCAGCACCAGCCATACAGCGAAGACCTTCATCTCGAACCAGGGGCGGCGCCAGAAGGGCATGGTCCGCCGCCACCACGCCACCCAGTTGACGAAGAACAGGATGTGGCGCCCCTCTTCACGCATCACCGGCTCGAAGGTCTCGACCAGCTCTTCCGGGAAGAAGCCCGAATCCTTGGCGAGCTTGAACAGGCCGAAGCCGAAGAAGCTGTCGATGCATTCGGAATAGCCGGTGCGCATGAAGGAGAATTCGGGGTCGCGCGGGCGCTTGTACTCGGGCTCGGGGGCAAGCTCGATGCCATAAGCCTGGACCATGTCGGCAAGGACGATCTTGTGCCGGCTTTCCTCGAAGCCGTTCATGTCGATCGCCGCCTTGAGCAGCGGATCGACCACGCCTTCGCCATAGGTCTTGACGTTCATGCCGGCGCGGCCCTCGGTCGCGACGGCGATGTCCCAGATCGGCAGCGAGACGATCTTGTCGCGCGTGTCGGGCTCGAGCTCGGGCCAGTCGATCAGCGCCGGGCGATAGGGATCATGGGTTTCGAGCAGGGTGCGACAGAAAAGCGCCTTGTGCGCTTCGCTGCCCAGCGGGATCGGCCCGCTCGGGATGGGCTGGTGTTCGAACTGATGATGGCCCGTGGCGATGTTCATGGCACTGTCTCACGCAAAATCCGCAAAGCACCCCATGGCAATGCTCTCGCGCAGGATCGCCGCGCGTGCAAGAGGATCGAGAAGTGCGGCGAGCTCGCCGCGATAGGCGTAGCCCGGGGCGTGGCCGGGATAGGCGTCGTCGGTCGCGGGGTGGGTGTAGATTTCGGTCAGCCCGTCGGGAAGATGGTCGATCAACCCGCGCAGCCGCGTTGCGTCGATCGCGCCCGACCAGGCAAGGCCGAGCACCTGGTCAGGCACCGTCATGCCCGCGGCGCGCATCCGGCGGCGAACGAGCAGCGCCCAGAGATGCGCCACATCGATCCCGCCGGTGCCGGGCTCGATCTGCGCGAGCACCGCGCGCGGCTCGACGGGCGCGCGGACCGATCTCATGCCGAAGCGCTTTCCTGTCCGCAGGATTGTCGAGGCGATGGTCGGGTGAAGGTGGAAATGTTTGTGCGCGTTGACGTGATCGAGCGGCAGGCCGGTCGCCGCAAACGCCGCGAACTGCGCCTCGACCTCGGCTAGAAGCTGACGCCGCGCGCCGGGCCTGGTGAAGATGGTGATGCCGGCGCCGACCATGTCGGTGCGGAAATGGCCGGAGCTGTCGACCAGATCGGGCACCTGTTCCGGCGGCAGGGTGGGACGCCCCTCGACGAGCACGAGATGGAGACCGACGCCGAGCGACGGCATCGCTCTGGCGCGTTCCACCGCATCGGCCGCGGCATCGCCCGACACCATCAGGCTCGCCGCGGTCAGCACGCCGCCCCGGTGCGCCTGCTCGATCGCCTCGTTGACGGCGACCGCCGCCCCGAAATCGTCGGCGGTGACGATCAGGCGCTTCTCACCTCGTGTCAGGTGGCTTCCTTCCGGCGGCGCAGGAAATCGAAAAACTCCACACCCTCGCGCAGGCGCCGCTTCATCATGTTCCAGTCGCGCAGCATCTCGGACACGATCGACCAGATCTTGGAGGGGCGGAAATAGAAGCGTTTGTAGAATTCCTCGACCTTGTCGAAGATCACGCTCGCCGGCAGATGCGGATAGCTGAGCTGTGCGATCTGGTTGCCGCCGTCGGTCAGCAGGTGATCGGTCCCGTCGAACCAGCCATTTTCGGTCGCCTGCTTGTACAGGAAGGTGCCGGGATAAGGCGCCGCCAGCGACACCTGGATGGTGTGCGGATCGATTTCCTTGGCATAGTTGATCGTCTCCTCGATCGTCTCCTCAGTCTCGCCGGGTAGGCCGAGGATGAAGGTGCCGTGGATGACGATGCCGAGCTCGTGGCAATCCTTGGTGAACTGCCGCGCGACATCAGTGCGCAGACCCTTCTTGATGTTGTGCAGGATCTGCTGGTTGCCGCTCTCATAGCCGACCAGCAGCAACCGCAGGCCGTTCGCCTTCAGCACTTCGAGCGTCTTGCGCGGTACATTGGCCTTCGCGTTGCAGCTCCACGACACGGGGAAGCCCTTCTTGCCGAAACCGAGCTGGCCGAGCGCGATCGCCAGCTCCTCGACGCGGGCATGATTGTCGGTCAGCGTATCGTCGTCGAAGAAGATCTCCTTGGTCTCGGGAATATTCTCCAGGATATATTTCACTTCCTCGATCACCTTGGGGACCGAGCGGAAGCGGTAATTATGCCCGCTGATCGTCTGCGGCCACAGGCAGAAGGTGCAGCGGCTCTTGCAGCCGCGCCCGGTGTAGAAGCTGACATAGGGATGGAGCAGATAGCCGCCGAAATATTTCTCGATGGTGAGATCGCGCTTGTAGACCGGCGAGACCATCGGGAGGACGTCCATGTCTTCGATGATCGCGCGATCCTTGTTGCGCACGAACGCGCCGTCGGGCGCGCGCCATGTGATGCCGTCGACCGTGGCGAGCGGATTGCCCTGGGCGATTTCGAGGATGGTAAAATCATATTCCTCGCGCGCGACGAAATCGACGTGCGGCGTCGCGGCAAGGCTCTTGTCTGGCTCGACCGCGACCTTGGCGCCGACGAAGCCGATCAGGATCTTCGGGTTGCGCTCCTTGATCAGCGCGGCCGTGCGGATGTCCTGGCCGAAGCTCGGCGTCGAGGTGTGGAGGATGACGAGGTCGCGATCGTCGAACTCGTGGCAGATATCGTCCCAGCTCTGATCGTGGGCAGGCGCGTCGATCAGCTTCGAGCCTTCGACCATCGCCGCCGGCTGGGCGAGCCAGGTCGGATACCAGAAGGACTTCACCTCGCGCTTCATCTGATAGCGCGCGCCGGCACCCCCGTCATAACCGTCGAACGAGGGGGCCTGCAGAAACAAGGTACGCATCATGCGGAAATCTCCGGATCGGCCGTGATCCGGCCGTCTGCTCCCATTCTAAGCCGTTGTCCGCGCCAATCAACCGAACGGGTGAAGAAGGTTGCGACGAATATTGCGAAAGTGAGGCAATCGCGCACCGGTAGCAGCCAGAGCGGGGCGGTCCGCGCGCGCGCCTGACGATCCACAGCGAGAGCCATTGCCGTCCGCGCGAGGAGCGACAAAGCGACAATCAGGGCGCCGATCGCGTGAGCGGGCGCCAGCACGCTGCCGAGCAAAGCGAGCGGCAGCGGCATGCCGATCACCGATCCGGCATAGGCGCCGGGCACGACACCCCGCACCGTCGCGCCCCACCGCAGCTCATGGCGCCACAGCTCGGCAAAGCTTCGCTCGGCCGAGCCATGGGTGACGAGCATCGGCGGCACTGCGACCTCGAGCCCAAGGGCGTGGATCGCCGCGCCGATCGCATAATCATCGGCCAGCACGTCGACGAAACGCGCGAAGCCGCCGATCCGGTCGAGCGTTTCGCGCCGCATCGCGATCGTCGATCCCATGCAGGGCCGCGCCAGCCCGAGCGCGACGCCGAACACCGCGCCGGGCAGGAACTGGTAGCTGAGCCCGGCCGCGCCGAGCCGCGACCAGAATCCGACGTCGCCGCGCCCCCGATAGAGACAGGTTACCGCGCCGGTATCGGGCTGGTCCAGCGCCGCAAGCAGGTGCGGGAGATAGTCGGGCGCAACGACCATGTCGCTGTCGCTGAGGATCAGGATTGGATGTGCGGCGCGGGGCATCATGTTGATCAGGTTGGAGATCTTGCCGCTCGCGCCGTGGCTGGCGGAGTCGATGACGAGATCGATCGCTGTTTCACGAGCGGTCTTCAGCCTTTCGACCACCCCGATCGCGCGATCATCGCTGCGCTGGACGCCGCAGAGGAGCTGGATCGGGCCGTCATGATCCTGGGTGAGGAAGCTCGCGAGATTCGCCGCCAGCAGGGGCTCGGCGCCGTGGAGCGGCTTGAGCAGCGTGACGGCATCGCTGCGCCGTGGCGATGCTGGTTCCGGTGCAAAGAATCGTCGGAAAACGATCAGTGCGGCAACTGTGTAGAGTATACCTGCCGCGGCCGATACCAGCAGCACCCAACCAAGGATGGCGAATCCTAGCATGGGAGGGACGACCCAAAACCCTTCTCCCCTTGTGGGAGAAGGTGGCCCGAAGGGCCGGATGAGGGGGAGTGAGGCTCGGAACGCTTATAAGCGCGTATCCCCCTCACCCTTCCCAAGCCTGCGGCTTGGGCCCCTTCCCTCTCCCACAAGGGGAGAGGGAGAATAGGCCGCGATCGAATCCCCATCGCCCCTCCCTATCGTCAGCCGCGTATCCTGTGTAGAGCGCGCGATCGAAGGACGCGGAGGCGGGGTGAGCCAGGATTCGGATATTGTCCTCGTCACCGGCGTTTCGGGATTCGTCGGTTCGGCGGTGGCACGGGCGCTCGCCGCACAGGGGCGGCAGGTCCGCGGCCTGGTCCGCGCGTCGAGCCCACGCACCAACCTAGAGGATTTCCCCGGCACGCTGGTCGAGGGCGATGCGCGAGACCCGGATGCGATGCTGCGCGCCGCGCAGGGGGCGCGGTACCTGTTTCACGTCGCCGCCGATTACCGGATCTGGGCGCGCGATCCCGAGGAGATCGTCCGCAACAACATGGCCAGCACCCGGGCGGTGATGGACGCGGCGCTGGCGGCCGGGGTCGAGCGCCTGGTCTACACCAGCAGTGTCGCCACCCTGAAGCCGCAGGCAGACGGCCCCGCCAACGAAAGTCATGCGGCGACGCCCGAACAGGCGGCGGGCGCCTATAAGCGCAGCAAGGTCGTCGCTGAGCGCCTTGTCGAGCGGATGGTCGCCGAGCGGGGCCTGCCGGCGGTGATCGTCAACCCGTCGACCCCGATCGGCCCGCGCGACGTGCGCCCGACGCCGACCGGGCGGATCATCGTTGAGGCGGCGAATGGCGGCATGCCCGCCTTTCTCGATAGCGGCCTCAACCTCGTCCATGTCGATGATGTCGCGGCTGGCCATGTCCTTGCGCTTGAACAGGGCAGGATCGGCGAGCGCTACATCCTTGGCGGCCAGGATGTTCAGCTCGGCGCGATGATCGGCGCGGTCGCCCGCGCCGTCGGCCGCAAGCCGCCGACGATCAGCCTGCCGCGCGCGCCGCTCTTCCCGCTGGCCTATGCCAATGAGGCGTTGGCGCGGATCACCGGCAAGGACCCGTTCCTGACGGTCGACGCGCTGAAGATGGCAAAGCACAGGATGTTCTTCAGCTCCGCCAAGGCGGAAGCAGAGCTTGGCTACCGTGCTCGATCCTGGGAGGAAGCAGTGGCTGACGCCGTCGCCTGGTTTCGCGCGGCGGGAATGATCCGATGATCGCGCTCGCGATCGGCGTGCTGAGCCTCGCCATCTGGTGCTGGCTGGTCTTCGCGCATGGCGGCTTCTGGCTGACCCGTGAACGCGACACGCGCGATCTGCCCGCGCCGCCCGCCGCCTGGCCCGACGTGGTGGCGATCGTTCCGGCACGCGATGAGGCTGATGTGATCGCGCGGTCGATCGGCAGCCTGATCGCACAGGATTATCCTGGCAGCCTCCGAGTCATCCTCGTCGACGATTCGAGCAGCGACGGCACCGCCGCCATGGCGCGGCAGCTGGCCGGCAATCATCCGCTCGAGATACTGACCGGACAGCCGCTTGCCCCCGGCTGGACGGGCAAGCTCTGGGCAGTGGCGCAGGGTGTGGAGGAAGCCGGCGTGCAGCCGCGCTATCTCTGGCTTACCGACGCCGATATCGAGCATGCGCCGGATACGCTCAGCACCCTGGTCGCCCGCGGCGAAGCACATGATCTCGTGCTTGTGTCGCTGATGGCTAAGCTGCGCTGCGACAGCCTCGCCGAGCGCGCGCTGATTCCCGCCTTCGTCTTCTTCTTCCAGATGCTCTATCCGTTCAGGCGCGTGAACAAGCCAACGGGTATCGGCGGGGCCGCGGGTGGCTGCATGCTCGTGCGCCGCGACGCCCTCGAGCGGGCCGGCGGCATCGCCGCGATCCGCACCGCGCTGATCGACGATTGCACGCTCGGCGCACTGCTGAAGCGGCAGGGGCGCATCTGGCTCGGTCTGACCGATCGGTCGCGGAGCATCCGGCCCTATGACGGCGCCGGCGTCATCGCGGCGATGATCTCGCGCTCGGCCTATGCCCAGCTCCGCTATTCGCCGCTGATGCTGGTCGGTACGCTGATTGGTCTGGCCCTGGTTTACGGTGTGCCGCCGGCGCTGGCGCTGTTCGGCACCGGTGCCGGGCGGCTTGCCGGACTTGCCGCCTGGGCGCTGATGGCGATCTCGTTCCAGCCGATCTCGCGCTTTTACGGCCGGTCGCCGCTCTGGGGCATAGCGCTGCCGCTGATCGCGGCTTTCTACGCCGGCTGCACCTTGCTATCGGCGTGGCAGCATATGCGGGGACGTGGTGGAATGTGGAAGGGTCGTGCGCAGGCGGCAGAGATGCGCTGATGGCTGATTCCGCTGACCTCGCCTCGGGCAAGGGCCATCGCGACGAGAATTTTCCCGTCGCCTCGGTGCTGCTCAAGCCCGAGCACCGCGCCCCGGTGATGGCCTTTTACCGCTTCGCCCGGCTGGCTGACGATATCGCCGATCACGAGACGTTGCCGCCCGTCGAAAAGCTCGCGCAGCTCGGCCGGATGCGCGCCGGGCTTGATGGTGCGCCCGATGGCTCAGCCGAAGCCGTCGCGCTGGGTAGAGTGATGGCCGAGCGGAAGCTCGATCCTGTCCATGCGCATGACCTGCTCACCGCCTTCGAGCGCGATTGCACCGTCAATCGCTATGCCGATTGGGACGGGCTGATTGATTATTGCCGCTATTCGGCGATGCCGGTCGGCCGGTATGTTCTCGACGTGCACGGCGAGGATCGCGCCACCTGGCCCGCTTCGGATGCGCTCTGCGCCGCGCTTCAGGTGATCAATCATCTTCAGGATTGCGGCAAGGATTACCGCACGCTCGATCGCGTCTATATTCCGGCGGCGACCTTTGCGGCGACGGGTGCGCGGATCGAGGATCTCGGTGGCGACGCCGCGACGCCGGCGCTCAGGACCGCGATCGTATCGCTGGTCCCGCCGACCCGCGCGCTGCTCGATCAATCAGCCGGCTTCAGCGCGACGATCGCCGACCGCCGCCTCGCCGCCGAGGTCGCGATCATCCACCGCCTCGCCGTCAGCCTGTGCGGGCGCCTCGAAACCCGTGATCCCCTGAGCGAGCGAGTCCATCACCGCCCCTGGGAAGCGGCGCTGCTGGCGACCGGCGCTGCCGCCGGCAGCCTGTTCAGGCGCGCGGCATGAACCCCGACGCAACCCCAGCCGCGCTGCAGCAGCAGGTCTCGGGCAGTTCCTTCTATGCCGGCATGCGCGTGCTCCCCAGGGCCGAGCGCGAGGCGATGTATGCGATCTACGGCTTTTGCCGGCTGGTCGACGACATCGCGGACGATCAGCAGGGCAATGCCGAGGGCCGGATGGCGGCGCTCGACGCATGGCGCGCCGATCTCGATTCGCTCTACGCCGGCGGCCCGCCGGGGCCGGCGGCCCTGGTCGCCGAGGCTGTGCAGCGCTTCAAGCTCGACCGCGCCGATTTCGAGGCAGTGATAGACGGCATGGCGATGGACGTCGATCGCGATATCCGCTGGCCGCGCTGGGCCGAGCTCGATCTCTATTGCGACCGTGTCGCCTCGGCGGTCGGCCGGCTGTCGGTGCGCATCTTCGGCATGGACGAGGCGCCCGGGATCGAACTTGCCTATCATCTCGGCCGCGCGCTGCAGCTCACCAACATCCTGCGCGATATCGACGAGGATGCCGGGATCGGCCGTGTCTATCTGCCCCTCGAGGCGATCGAAGCGGCGGGCATCGTGCCTGTCGAGCCGCTTCAGGTCGTCGCCGACCCGCGGATCGATCAGGCCTGCCGCGCGGTCGCTGCCCGGGCGCATGAGCATTACCGCGCGGCGCATGCCGTCCTCGCCACCCGGCCACGCGGCCACCTCATCGCGCCGCGCCTCATGGAGGCGGCCTATGCCAAGGTGCTGCGGCGGACTGAGGCAATCGGCTGGAAACCGCCGCGCCACCGGGTCAAGGTGTCGAAGCTCGGGCTGCTCTGGACGGTGGCGCGATTGTGGCTGATGCGTTGAGCTTCAGCCGGGCGACGATTGCCGGCGCCGGGCTGGCGGGACTATCCGCCGCGGTCGCGCTGACTGAGGCCGACGTCGTGGTGACGGTGGCCGATGCCGCGGCGCAGGCAGGCGGACGGTGCCGCTCCTATCACGATCCCCAGCTCGGCATGACGATCGACAATGGCAATCACCTCGTGCTCTCGGGCAATCCGGCGGTCGCGCGCTTCAGGGCGTTGATAGGAGCGACCACCCCGCTCGCCGGGCCTGAGCATGCCGACTTCACCTTTCACGACCTGAGGGACGGCGCGCGCTGGACGGTGCGGATCAATGACGGCCCGATTCCCTGGTGGATCGCTGCGCCCGGGCGACGCGTGCCGGGCAGCGGGATCACCGACTATCTTCCGCTCGCGAAGCTGCTGGGAACAGCGGAGGGGCGGATCGATGCGCGGATTGGTCCGCGAGGCGCTGTCTGGTCGCACCTGATCGAGCCCGTGCTGCTCGCTGCGCTCAACACAGCGCCCGCCGAAGGCTCGGCCCGATTGGCGGCGAACGTCCTGCGCGAGACGATCGCGAAAGGCGGCCGCGCGATGCGCCCGCGCATCGCCGAACCAAGCCTGGGTGCTGCCTTTATCGATCCCGCGCTTGCCTGGCTCGCGGCGCGGAACACGTCTGTAACGCTCGGGCGGAGGCTTCGCGCTATCGCCCTCGGCGATGGCAGGGTGACCGGACTCGATTGGGGCGCCGGCGTCGAGCCTGTCGCGCCGGACCAAGCGGTGATCCTTGCGGTGCCGCCCTGGGTCGCAACCACGCTCATCCCCGGCTTGCGGGCACCCGATGACTTCCGCGCCATCGTCAACGGCCATTTCGCGATCCCCGCGCCGGCAGGTGCGCCGGCGATGCTCGGCCTGTTCGGCGGCACCGCCGAATGGCTGTTCGCCTTTCCCGATCGCCTCTCGGTGACGGTCAGCGCCGCCGACCGGATCGTCGATATGGACCGCGAGGCTCTGGCCCGGACCTTCTGGGCCGATATCTGCACGGCCTTGTCGATCGATGCGCCGATGCCTGCCTGGCAGATCGTCAAGGAAAAGCGCGCGACCTTTGCCGCCACGCCCGAGCAGAATGCCAAGCGCCCGCCTGCCGCGACGCGCTGGCGCAACCTGTTCCTCGCCGGGGACTGGACCGATACCGGCCTGCCCGCGACGATCGAGGGGGCATTGCGCTCGGGCGAAACCGTGGCGCGGCGCGTGCTTGGAGGGTAGGAAGGGGCGATGCACCAGAATTTCCCGGAGATTGCCGGCGCCGCGCCGCTTGCTGCCGTCGAGGCAGCGGTCGATCGCGCGACTGCGGCGCTTGCCGCGCAGCAGCGCGACGATGGCCATTGGGTGTTCGAGCTCGAAGCCGATGCGACCATCCCGGCGGAATATGTCCTGCTCCGCCATTATCTCGGCGAGCCGGTCGACACCGGCCTTGAGGCGAAGATCGCGACCTATCTCCGCCGCATCCAGTCGGCTGAGCATCATGGCTGGGGCCTGTTCCATGGCGGCGCCTTCGACGTCAGTGCTTCGGTAAAGGCCTATTATGCGCTGAAGATGATCGGCGATCCGGTCGATGCGCCGCACATGGCGCGCGCCCGCGCCGCGATCCTGGCGGCGGGCGGCGCGGCGGCGAGCAATGTCTTCACCCGTATCCAGCTTGCCCTGTTCGCGGCGGGGCCGTGGTCGACCGTGCCGACGCTGCCGCCCGAGCTGATCCTGCTGCCGCGCTGGTTCCCGATCCATCTCTCGAAAATGTCCTATTGGGCGCGGACGGTGGTGGTGCCGCTGCTGGTGCTGTGTTCCTTGCAGCCGGTCGCGCGCAACGCGCTCGGGGTGAAGGTCGACGAGCTTTATACCGGCGAGAAGGTTCGTCCGGGCACCAAGGCGGCGGACACCAAATGGCTCTGGACTCACGGCTTCAACGCGCTCGACGTCGTGCTCAAGGCGGCTGATGGCCTGTGGCCAAAAAAGACCCGCGCGCGGGCGATCAAGGCCTGTGTCGATTTCGTGCTCGAGCGGCTGAACGGCGAGGACGGGCTCGGCGCGATCTATCCGGCAATGGCGAACAGCGTGATGATGTTCGATTGCCTTGGCTATGCCCAGGACCATCCCGCCCGTGCCATCGCCCGGCAATCTGTCGAGAAGCTGCTCGTGATCAAAGAGGACGAGGCCTATTGCCAGCCCTGCGTCTCCCCGGTGTGGGATACCGCGCTCGCCGCGCACGCAATGCTCGAAGCCGGCAGCGATGATGCCGAGGTGCGGGCGCGCCACGCGCTCGAATGGCTGAAGCCGCTCCAGGTCCTCGACGTGAAGGGCGACTGGGCGGAGGAAAAACCCGATGTCCGCCCCGGCGGCTGGGCCTTCCAGTATAACAACGCGCATTACCCCGATCTCGACGACACCGCCGTGGTGGTGATGGCGATGGATCGCGCGCGGGACAGGACTGGTGACGATTATCGCGAGGCGATCGATCGCGGCACTGAATGGACCGTTGGCCTGCAAAGCCGCAATGGCGGCTGGGGCGCGTTCGATGCCGACAACAGCTATCATTATCTGAACAACCTGCCCTTTGCCGATCACGGCGCCTTGCTCGATCCGCCGACTTCGGACGTGAGCGCGCGCTGCGTCTCGATGCTCGCCCAACTCGGCGAGACGCGCGACAGCGATCGGATGCGCGCCGCGCTCGATTTCCTGGCGAAGGAGCAGATGCCCGACGGCAGCTGGTTCGGCCGCTGGGGCGTGAACTATGTCTATGGCACCTGGTCAGTGCTGTGCGCGCTCAACGCGGCCGGCATCGGGCCCGAGGAGCCGATCGTGGCGAAGGCAGTCGCCTGGCTGACGCAAATCCAGAATCCGGACGGTGGCTGGGGCGAGGATTGCGAGAGCTACGCGCTCGATTATGCCGGCTACACCCCCGCGCCCTCGACTGCCTCGCAGACCGCCTGGGCCCTGCTCGGGCTGATGGCGGTGGGCGAGGTGGATTCGCGCGCAGTCGCACGCGGCATTGCCTGGCTCGCCGCGAACCAGGAGGCTGACGGGCTCTGGGGGCAGGAGATGTACACCGGCGGCGGTTTCCCGCGCGTGTTTTACCTGCGCTATCACGGCTACCCCAAATATTTCCCGCTCTGGGCAATGGCGCGCTACCGCAACCTCAAACGCTCCAACACGCGCTGCGTCGCGTTCGGCATGTGACGATTCTCGTTGCGACCGGCCTGCACAAGGAGGCCGGGATTTTGGCCGGGCCGGGGGTTGTGGTGGTGGCCGGCGGTGGCGATGGAGCGCGGCTGGAGCGGGAGCTTGAAGCGGCAGCCAAGGATGCGACCGCAATCCTGTCCTGCGGCCTGGCCGGCGCGCTGGCGCCCGAACTAAAGGCGGGCGACCTCGTATTAGGCTCCCTCTCCCAGCGGGAGAGGGAAGGGGCCCATGCCGAAGGCATGGGAAGGGTGAGGGTGACCGGTGAAGTCGAGCCCGACAATCACCCTCACCCTTCCGCCGCTTCGCGGCTCCAGCATCGGGTGAATAGCGTCCCGCGCTATTCAGATCATGCCGGGGGCATGATCGACCCGATGCTCTCTCCCGCTGGGAGAGGGAATGCGGCGCTGATCGAAAGGCTGGCAACGCAAATTCCTAGCGCTCAGGTCGGCACGATCACCGGCAGCGACACCATCGTTGCCACCGCGGCTCAGAAACAGGCGCTTCACGCCAAAACCGGCGCCCTCGCCGTCGACATGGAATCGCACATCGCCGCCCGCGTCGCGGCGCGCCACAACCTCCCCTTCGCGATCATCAGGGTCATCTCGGACAGCGCCGACGAAGCGCTCCCACCTGCCGCCCTGGCCGGCATGAAACCCGATGGCAGTATGGCCCTGGGCGCAGTCCTCGCCTCACTGGCCCGCAACCCGGCCCAGCTACCCGCCTTGATCCGCACCGGCATCCACGCCGGCCGCGCCTTCGCCGAATTACGCCGCGTTCGCGACGTGCTTGGCAGCCTTGGGGTTGGCCTTGCGGATGATCTCCAGCTCCCGCTCGACATGCGATGAGTGCACGTCCTGCGCCGGGCGCTGCTTGCTGAGATCGATGTCCGGCGCCATCGGCCCGGTCGTCCGCACGCCCTTGCGCCCGATCGCAAACATCTTGAGCGGGTGGCGGATCGAATCGGTCGCCGCCGTGCCCTCGAAGCCGCAATGCACCATGCAGTTGGCGCATTTCTCGTACTTGCCGACGCCGTAATCGTCCCAGTTCGTGCCTTCCATCAGCTCCTTGAAGCTCTGCACATAGCCTTCGCCGACCAGGTAACAGGGCTTCTGCCAGCCGAAGACGGTGCGCAGCGGCATCGACCAGGGCGTGCACTCATAGGTCTGGTTGCCGGCGAGGAAGTCGAGGAACAGGGGCGAGTTGGTGAAGGTCCATTTCTTGCCGCCATCGCCCTTCGAGAAGACATCGCGGAAGAACTGCTTGGTGCGGGTGCGGTTGAGGAAATGCTCCTGGTCGGCCGCGCGCTCATAGGCATAGCCGGGCGAGATGGTGATCTCGACGCCGCGCTTCTCCATCTCGTCGAAGAATGCGGCAAGCCGATCGGGTGAGGCGCCGTCGAACACGGTGCAATTGACCTGGACGCGGAAGCCCTTGGCCTTGGCCAGCTCGATCGCCTCGATCGCGACCTCATAGGTGCCGTCCTGATCAACCGCATGGTCGTGCATGCCCTTGTCGCCATCGAGATGGATCGACCAGGTGAAGAAGGGCGAGGGCTTGTAGTCGTCGATCTTCTTCTTGAGCAGCAGCGCGTTGGTGCACAGGATCACGAACTTCTTCTTCGCGATATAGCCCTGCACGATCTTCGGCATGTCGCGGTGGAGCAAAGGCTCGCCGCCCGCGATCGAGACGGCGGGGGCGCCGCAATCGTCGATTGCCTCCATGCACTGCTCGAAGCTCAGCCGCTGGTTGAGGATCGCATCGGGATAGTCGATCTTGCCGCAGCCCGGACAGGCGAGATTGCAGCGCAGCAGCGGCTCGAGCATCAGCACCAGCGGATAGCGGCCGCCCTTGATGTGCTGGCTCAGCGTGTAGGCGCCGATGCGGGCGATCTGGGAAAGGGGGAGAGTCATGGACTTGGTCCTAATTGGCGATCGCGGCCGCGCCGCGAGGCGGTACGTTTCTCAGCTCCGCCGGCAGGCTGAACTCGATATTTTCCTCCACCCCGTCAAGCTGCGATACCTCGATCGACCTGAGCCTGCCAAGCGCCGCGATCACATCCTCGACCAGTTCGTCGGGGGCCGAGGCGCCGGCGGTGATGCCAACCGTCGAGACGCCATCGAGCCAGGCCGGGTCAACCCCGCTGCCGTCGGCGACGAGATAGCTCGGCACGCCCATCTCGACGCCGATTTCGCGGAGCCGATTGGAATTGGAGCTGTTCTCGGCACCGACCACGATCAGCAGCTCGCTGACCCGGGCGAGATCGCGCACCGCGGTCTGGCGGTTCTGTGTGGCGTAGCAGATCTCGGAAACGTCGGGGCCCTGCACATCGCTGAAGCGGGCGCCCAGCGCCGCGATCACGCTGCGGGTATCGTCGACGCTGAGCGTGGTCTGGGTGACATAGGCGACCGGCGTATCGGTCGCGAGGGGAAGCGCCTCGACCTCGGCCGCGGTCGAGACGAGATGGATCGGCGCGTCGATCTGCCCCATCGTGCCGACCACCTCGGCATGGCCGGCATGACCGATCAGGATCAGCGTGCGGCCGGCCCTGGCATAGCGACGCCCCTGGACATGAACCTTGGTGACCAGCGGGCAGGTGGCGTCGAGCACCGGCAGGTCGCGGAGCCGGGCATCCTCCTGAACCGACCGCGCGACGCCGTGGGCGCTGAAGATGGTCGGCGAACCGGCCGGAATTTCGGACAGATCCTCGACGAAGATTGCGCCCTTGGCCTTGAGCTTGTCGACGACATGGCGGTTATGGACGATCTCGTGCCTGACGTAGACTGGCGCTCCATGCAGATCGAGCGCCCGCTCGACGATGTCGATAGCCCTGACCACGCCAGCGCAGAAACCGCGGGGTTTGGCCAATATTATGCGCAACACAGCATTATTCACGGCGGTCATCAACCTGTGCCCAGCCCCTGTTCCGGTTATGCAGCCGCCCCCACGGATCAGCGATATGGTTCGCCGCTTCAGTCCCAGATAGCGACGAATGCCGCGATGCAAAAGGCAGAAATTGAACCATTCGTCCTGCTAACGTTCAGCTTTGCCCGGGCAAGGGTGGATTTTGAGTCGTCGCGCCGATAGATGCGCGACGGGGCAGCAGTGGAGCCAGTTGAAATGCGCAGCATCATCCCCGCCCTATTCCCGGCGGCCCTTGTCGTCACCCTCGCCGCTCCGGCGGCGCCCGCCTTCGCCCAGGCGAACGATGCGGCGCGCGCGCCTGTCCAGGCGTTGAGCGACGGGCTGATCACCATCATGAAGGGCGGCAAGGCGATGGGCGTGCGCGGCCGGGCGTCGGCGATCGGGCCGGTCGTGGATCGCGTCTATGACGTGCCGCTGATGACCCGGCTGACCGTCGGCGCCGCCTGGACCACGATTGCACCGGCCGATCAGGCCGCGCTCGTCGCCGCCTTCCGGCGCATGGTCGTCGGGCAATATGCCGTCAACTTCGATTCCTATGCCGGTCAGAAGTTCATCGTCGATCCGAAGGTGGAGACCCGCGGAACCGATAGCCTCGTCCGGACCACGCTGGTGCAGCCCGGCCAGGAGTCGATTCCGATCGCCTATCGCCTGCGCAGCGGCGGCGGCGGGTGGCGGATCGTCGACGTTTTCTATCGCAATTCGATCAGCCAGCTCGCGACGCGCCGCTCGGATTTTTCGCGCGTGCTGGCGACCGGCGGCGCAAAGGCCCTGATCAGTCATCTCGACGCGCTCGCGACCAAGAGCGGCAATTGAGCCTCAGCCTGGTTCTGCCAACGGTCGCGTTGCTGGGCACGGCGCCGGAAAGGCCCGTGGCTATCACGATGCCTGCGCCGGTGGTGCAAACCCAGGCTTCTACGCCAAAACCCATCTCCGCTCCGGTACGGGAAGAGCCGCAGGTCGTTGCGCCGTCACCGCCTGCCGTGGAGCAGCCCGATACCGGGGTTGCCGCGCCTGCGATAACGCTGGCGCCGCTGACTGATCCGGCCGCGACACCGGTGGTCGCGGCAGAATCCGTTCCCGCCGCCCATGCGGGACATGCGCCGGGCGACCCGCTCGAAGGCTTCAATCGCGTCATGTTCGCTATCCACCAGAGGGTCGATCGGGCGGTGTTCCGGCCGGTCGCCCTGGGCTATCGCCATACGGTCCCGCGGCCGGTGCGATCGGGCCTGCGCAATTTCTTCCACAATCTCGGCGAGCCGCTCGTCTTCCTGAACGATCTGCTTCAGCTCAAGCCCGGGCGCGCAGCGCGAACGATGACGCGCTTCCTGATCAACTCGACGATCGGCATCGGTGGCCTGGTGGATGTGGCGAAGCAGCCGAATTTCGGCTTGCCCCATCATGCCAACGGCTTCGGCGACACGCTCGGCTATTATGGCGTCGGACCCGGGCCCTATATCTTCCTGCCGCTGGTCGGGCCGACCACGCTCCGGGATTTCATCGGCGGGCAGGGCGAAGGCTTCGTCATCCCGGCGGCGGTGGGCAACCCGTTCGACCGGTGGGAATATCAGATGCCCAAGGCAGTGATCACCGGCCTCGACATACGCGCTGAATCGGATGACGATTTCAAGGCGCTGCTCGAGAGCGCGGTCGATCCCTATGCCACGCTGCGTTCAGTCTATCTGCAGGACCGCGCGGGCGAAATCGAGGGCCTGCACAGTGGGCGCAGGAGGGCAAGCTCGGCGGCGAACCCGCTTGACGATCCATTGAGCGATCCGGCCGGTGCGAAGACGAGTCCACTCGACGATCCGCTGACTGATCCAGCGACAGCCCCGGCGCCCACAGGTGACAAGGGCACGACACCGACGGAGACGTCAACGCCCGTGCCGGCGCATCCGTAGAGCGCCGTACGGGAAATCCGGATCACCGGATTTCGGGAATTGGGCTCAGCTTGCTTATGCCTGGCCCTGAGTGGATCCGACCGCGCGCCCGGCCGCGACCCCGACTCCCGCTGTTCCCCGCTGTTCCTCGCGATTTTTTATTTTCGCCGCTGTTATGTTGGAGTTTCCGTTCAATTTCCACGTTTATTATCAACATCTTGCCGGGCACCCCGCTGTTATTCAGGAACAGCGGGATAACAGCGGGGGAACAGCGACGATAACAGCGACGATAACAGCGGCGGAACAGCGGGGAACAGCGGAGGAACAGCGGGCCGGTGGGAATGGCGGCCCGCCCGTTGAATAAACGGTCATGTCAAAGAGCAGGAGGAACCGAGACGGCATCCCGCCCGCTCGCGCATCTTCCACACCCTCCCCCGGGATTGAATCGAACCGAGCCGTTCCTGCCGGAGCAGGGTTCACGCACGCTCTAGGCGGCGAGCGGATCCTCGCTTTTGTCGGCCCGCGGCGGGCCGAGCAAGGCGGGCTCGAACACCAACGCGCAGACCAGCGTCCAGGCAAGCGAGATCATCAGGATCTTGCCCATGCTCGCCGTGCCGGGATGGTCCGACAGCCACAGGCTGCCGAACGCGGTACCCGTCGCCAGCGCGCTGAACAGAACGGCGCGCGCCAGGCTCGACTGGAGCAGGTCAGTCGCGCCGCCGCGCCACGCCATCACGAAATAGATGTGGAACGCGACGCCGACCCCGAACAGCAGGGGAAAGGCGATGATATTGGCGAAGTTGATCGGCTGGCCGATGATGACGCAGGTCGCGAGCGTCAGGAAGATCGACAGCACCACCGGCGCGAGCGTGAACGCCACTTCGCGCACATCGCGCAGTACGAGGAAAAGCAGCAGGCTGACGAGCAGGAAGGCGATCACGCCGGCCTGAACGAAGGCCCCGGCAACGGTCGAGGCCGCAGCCTGGGTCGCCACCGGCAGGCCTGAAATCGCCGGTGTCACCGTCGCCACTGCGGCCCGGAATCGCTTCATCACCTCATTGTCGTTGCCGTCGCCCTTCGGGAAGATCTGGAGCCGGGCTCGGCCATCAGGCGCCACCCAGTCCCGAAGCAGGTCAGGCGGCAGCGTCTCGCGCGTCACCGGCTCGGCCTGAAGCGTGGCGCGCACCTGATCGAGCATGACGGTCAGTGGCTGGGAGAGCATTGCATTCACCGCCGCGCGCTGCGCCGGTGTGGACCCGGCGAGATTGTCGAACGCGACGGCAAGCCGCCGGGCATCGGTTGCGCCCTTGCCTGTACTGGAGCCCGCGACGGTTTTCAGGCGGCCGGCAACCCCATGCAGCGAGGCCACCAATTCCGTGTCGCTCGGCGCGGGCGCCACATCGAGCGGATTGATCGTTACATCGAGGAGGAGCGACGCATCCTGGATGAGGGCGAGCTTCGCCGGTTGGTCGTCCGGTACAAAGGTATCGACCGTCGCGATCGAGCCTACTTCGGGCAGCGCGAGGAGCCGATCGACCAATGTACGTGCCGCATCGGGGCTCGCCGCGAGCGCATCGATCGTGTTCGGTGTGCGGTCCGGATCGCGGGTCAGGTCCGCCAGTGTCTGCATCGACGGCGCGTGCGGGTCGCGCAGATGAAGCGGGTTGAAGTCGAACACGACGAGCGGCAGCAGCGCGATGCTCACCGCCATCGATGCGCCGAACGCCCAGAGCACGTGTTTGCGGTTGGCTTCGAGGAAGCGGTCGGCGGGCTCGAACTCGGCAAAGCCGACCTCGCGTCGCGGCACGCCGGGCCGAAGCAGCAACACGAGCGCCGGCAACAGCGTGATGCTGAGCGCGAGCGCAATCACCATGCCGAGGCCGGCGATCACGCCGAGTTCGGCAATGCCGATATAAGCGGTCGGCAGGAAGGCGCCGAAGCCCAGGAACACCGCCCCCGCGGCCAGCAGCAACGGCGCGCCAAGCGCCGTCGCCGCCGCCTGCAGCGCCGCATAGGGCTCCATTCCCGCCATCCGTTCGGCATTGAATCGCACGCAGATCTGGATGCCGAAATCGACGCCGAGCCCGACGAACAGCGGGATGAAGGCGACCGAGATCAGGTTGAGCCGCCCGACCGCGAGAAGCCCGACCGCCGTGGTGACGACCAGCCCGATGACGATCGTGACGAGGATCGCCGCGACGAGCCGCACCGATCGGGTCGCGAACCAGAGCGTCACCAGCATGGCGGCGAACATCACCAGGCCAACCGTGCCGATATTCTCCCGCAGCGTCGCGAACTCCTCATCCGCGAGCGGCACCTCGCCGGTCAGCCGGACGGATACGCCATGCGCTGAATCGAGCTTGAGTGCGCCGGCTGCCGCGCGCACCGCGTCGCTCGCCGCTTCGCCGGGCATCAGCGCAGCATGATCAAGAACGGGCTGGGCAAGGATCAGCCGCCGTTTCGGTGGGCTGAGGGGCCCCGACTTGCTTCCGAACAGCTGCTGCCACGAGAAATAGGCCGGCTTGCCGGCGAGCGAGCCTTCGGTCGCCTCGGCGAGCGCGCGCACCGGCTTGTCGATCTGGTCGAGCGTCGCCGATTTTGCCTCGACTCCGTCGAGCATCGCCGAAATCGCGTTGTCGACGCCGCGCAGCGAGGGGTCGGCGGCGAGCGGGCCAAGCATCGGCTGTGCTTCGATCAGCGCCGCGGTCGCCTGGCGCACGTCCTCGCGCGACCCCAGCAAAAGGCCTTCGCGGGCGAAATAGTCGCCGCCATCGGGCCTGCGGACCAGCCGGAAATGCGTGTGGTCGGCTGCCATGCTGGCCGTCAGCTTCGTCGCCGCATCCTCGGCGAGCTCGGGGGTTGCGCCGTCGACCACCACCAGCATCACGTCGCTGAGCTGCGGGAAAGCGGCCTCCATCGCCCGTTCCTGCTTGCGCCAGTCGACGTCGGGCGAGATCAACGCCGCGGTGTCGGTGGTCATGTCGAAGCGCGCTGCGCTGAACACGAGCGCCAGCGCGGCAAGCACCAGGCACAGGCCGAGCGTCACCCAGGGCCTGCGAATGCTGGCGGAGACGATGTCCGGAACTGGCGAGCGCATGCCGGTGCTCAGCGCGCGGCCGGGCCCGAAGCCCCCATGAAATAACGGGTTTTCAGCCCGATCGTCTGCGCCTCGCCGTTGAAGCTGAACTTCGCATCGGCCCATTTCGGCGGCCCGAAGCTGATCCGCGCATCGTTGGAAAAACCAACCCCTTCCCTAGGGATGCCGAACAAGGCGCGATCGACCTTCTTGTTGCGGTTCTCGTCGTGAAAGATCTGTGCCGCATAATGGCCGGCGGGAAGATTGTGGATGACCACCGTCGTGATGCCGGCATGCGCGGGGGCATTGCCGACATAAGGGCAATCATCCTTGAGGAACTGGTTCTCCGGGCAGATATCGACATGGACGATCCCGGTCGAATTGCGGACATTGCCCACCTGGACGGTGAGCGTGCCCAGCGGAACCGGCGCGGCGGCGATGCCGAGACAACCGATCCCCAGGGCAATCGCTGCGCGCACGCGCCTCGATTGAATCATGCCCTGGCCTCCTCGACAAGGCTGCCGGAGTTGTGCCGGAGTGCCTTGAGGACGGTGTCGACGATGGCGTCGGCATCGAGGCCGGCTTCGGCATATTGCTTCTCGGGCTTGTCCTGGTCCTGGAACAGGTCGGGCAGGCGCATGGTCCTGAGCTTCAGCCCGGCATCGATGAGCCCGGTGTCGCTGGCGAGCGTCAGGACATGCGCGCCGAGCCCCCCGACCGAGGATTCCTCGATCGTGACCGCAACCTCATGTGTCGTCAGCAGCTTCCTGATCAGCGCCTCGTCGAGCGGCTTGGCGAACCGGAGATCGGCAACCGTGGTCGAAAGCCCGCGCGCATCGAGCGCATCGGCTGCCTTCAAGGCCTCGGCGAGGCGCGTGCCGAGCGACAGGATCGCAACCTTCTTGCCCTCCCGCACGATCCGGCCCTTGCCGATCTCGAGCCGCTCGGGCGTCGCGGGAAGCGCAACCCCGGTCCCGTTGCCGCGCGGATAGCGGACCGCGATCGGGCCCGTGTCGTGAAGCGCTGCGGTGTGGACCATGTGCACCAGCTCGGCCTCGTCGGCTGCCGCCATCACCACGAAGTTCGGGAGCGTCGCCAGATAGGTGACATCGAAGCTGCCGGCATGGGTCGCCCCGTCAGCCCCGACCAGCCCCGCCCGGTCGATCGCGAACCGCACCGGCAGGTTCTGGATCGCGACGTCATGCACGACCTGGTCATAGGCGCGCTGAAGGAAGGTCGAGTAGATCGCGCAGAACGGCCGCATGCCCTGGGCTGCAAGCCCGGCTGCGAACGTCACGGCATGCTGCTCGGCAATGCCCACATCGAAGAAGCGCTCCGGGTAAGCTTTGGCGAACGCGTCGAGCCCCGTCCCCGAGGGCATCGCCGCGGTGATCGCACAGATCGTCGGGTCGCTCGCCGCCTCGGCCACCAGCTGCGCGCCGAACACATTCTGATAGTGCGGCGGGCCCGGCGGCGCCTTGCTCTGCACCCCGGTGATCACGTCGAACTTCTGCACGCCGTGATATTTGTCCGCCGCCGCCTCAGCCGGCGCGTACCCCTTGCCCTTCTTGGTCACGACATGGACCAGGATCGGGCCTTCCTCGGCATCGCGCACATTCTCGAGCACCGGGATCAGCTGGTCGAGATTATGCCCGTCGATCGGCCCGACATAATAAAAGCCAAGCTCCTCGAACAAGGTGCCGCCCATCGCCATGCCGCGCGCGAACTCGTCGGTCTTACGCGCCGCCTGATGCAAGGGCCGCGGCAGCTTGCGCGCCATCCGCCGGGCAAGATCCCTGAGCCCCAGAAACTCCCGGCTCGACACGATCCGCGACAGATAGGCCGACAAGCCACCCACCGGCGGCGCGATCGACATGTCGTTGTCGTTCAGGATCACCACCAGCCGGTTGCCCGCGCCTTGCGCATTGTTCATCGCCTCATAGGCCATGCCCGCCGACATCGCCCCGTCGCCGATCACCGCGATCGCCTTGCCCGGCTTGCCCGCAATCTTGTTCGCGATCGCAAAGCCGAGCGCCGCCGAAATCGAGGTCGACGAATGCGCCGCCCCGAACGGGTCATATTCGCTCTCGCTCCGCTTGGTGAAACCCGACAGCCCACCCCCCGTCCGAAGCGTCCGGATCCGGTCCCGCCGCCCCGTCAATATCTTGTGCGGATAGCATTGGTGCCCGACGTCCCACACCAGACGGTCAGCCGGCGTGTCGAACACATAATGAATCGCCGTCGTCAGCTCCACCACGCCCAGCCCAGACCCGAGATGACCACCCGTCACCCCAACCGCCGCTATCGTCTCCGCACGCAACTCGTCAGCCAGCTGACGAAGCGACGACGCTGGAAGATTCCGCAAATCCGAAGGCGTCTGCACCGTGTCCAGCAACGGTGTCTTGAAATCGAGGTTCATAAACAGTGAATTCTCCTCGCGGCCTTCTAGCCGAAGCCGATCCAGACGCAACTCGACGCGCGCGCCTTGCGCGTCTCGTCGCGTTAAGGGCACACGATATTGGGACATATCGGCTTTTTGGTGTCAGCTATCCGGCCTTCAGCCGGCGGCTCGCCCCGCGAAACGGCGCTGCACCGCCCGGGCGCCGCCGACGAGCCGGGACATGACGAGCGCGTCGATCCCGGCATAGCCGAGCCCGAGATGATCGGGTCGTACCGCAACGGCGTCGCCAAGGTCGAGCTGGCCGCTGCGCAAGCCGATTCGCCCGATCCGTGCCCAGCGCCGCGCCGTCTCCCAGCGAATCAGGCGGCGGCTGTGCGGATCGGGCTTGCGGGTGGCGAGGAAATCGTCCTGCAGCCGCACCAGCGCCTCGCCGAGCCGCTTGAAGGTGTGGCGATCGGGCACTGGCTGCTGCCCCATCACATGGCGCACGATCAGGTCGGCGATCGCCATCGCCTCGTCGCCGAGCAGCGCCGCATTGGTCTCGGCCAGCACATCGGTGGCGCGCCCCGTCATCGAATCGATATGGCGCTGCGAGGCGCCGCCGGTGTGGCGGCGATAGATCACCAGCTCCTCGTCGAGCCGCGCAATCGCGCCGAATCGGGCGATCCGGTGATAGACGTCGAAATCCTCGGCGAAGACCATCTCGGGCCGGGTGAACGGATCGAGCTGCCGCGCCGCGTCGCCGCGCATCATCACCGAGGACCAGACCAGTGGATTCTCGATCCTGAGCAGCCATTCGATCAGCGCCGGCGTCGACACGGGGGCGAGCCTTCCCGGGTGCACGACGCCGTCCTCGAGGATCGACGCGGCGGTGCCGAGCAACACGGTTCCCGGATTGGCCTCGAGATGGGTGAACTGACGCAGGAAGCGATCGGGGCGGCACAGATCGTCATGGTCGAGCGCAGCGATATAGCGGCCCCGCGCCTCGGCCACGGCGCGGTTGCGGGCGGCGACGACGCCCTGATTGGTGCCCGATGAGATCAATCTGATGCGCGCATCGTCAAAGCCGCGGACGACTGCGCGCGTATCGTCAGTCGAGCAATCGTCGACGATGATCACCTCGAAATCGCCGAAGCTCTGCGCCTGCAGGCTGCGCAGCGTGTCGCCGATCAGCGCGGCGCCGTTATAGGCAGCCATGATGACGCTGATCGCGGGCGCGCTCATGCGCTGCGGTCCAGCGCCGGATCGGGGGCGATGAGCGGGAAACGGTGCATCTGGGCCTGCGCGTTGCGGATCGATTCAGCGCTTATCGCGATTCCGGCCTAAAAAGCCGTTACACGGAGCGCGTCCGCATTGCGTGACGCTGCCCCTCACGCCTATTCAGCGACGGCCAAGAAGGAGAAGCTGCATGGTCACTGAGTTCCTCCTCAACGGAAAGCCGGCCTCGTTCGACGGCGATCCCGAAACGCCGCTCCTCTGGGTGCTGCGCGATCATCTGCAGCTGACCGGCACCAAATATGGCTGCGGCATCGCGCAATGCGGCGCCTGCACCGTCCATCTCGACGGCAGGAACCGGCGCTCCTGCGTCACCCCGATCGGCACCATCGCCGGGCGCAAGGTCACCACGATCGAGGGCGCGACCGACGCGCGGGCCGAGGCAGTCAAGGCCGCCTGGGTCGCGATCGACGTGCCGCAATGCGGCTTCTGCCAGTCCGGCCAGATAATGTCGGCGATCGGCCTCCTCGCCGCCAGGCCGAAGCCGACCGACGAGGATATCGATCACGGCATGGCGGGCAATATCTGCCGCTGCGCCACCTATGTCCGGATCCGCCAGGCAATCAAGGACGCCGCCAAGGCGCTGGAGAAAAGCGCATGACCGTGATCGCCAGCCGCCGCGAGTTCCTCGCTTCCTCCGGGCTCGTCATCGGCCTCGTGCTGCCGATGGGCCGGGCGGCCGCCGCCACGGCGCCGGCCGAAGGCGCGCCCTTTGCGCCAAACGCCTTTGTCCGCATCGCCGCCGACGACAGCGTCACCGTGGTCATCAAGCATGTCGAGTTCGGCCAGGGCCCGGCGACCGGCCTGACCACGATCGTCGCCGACGAGCTCGATGCCGATTGGGGCCAGATGCGGATCGCCTTCGCGCCGGCCAATGATCCGCTCTACAGGAACCTGATGTTCGGCACGATGGGCACCGGCGGCTCGACCGCCATCGCCAATAGCTGGATGCAGTTGCGTACTGCCGGCGCGGCCGCGCGGACGATGCTCGTCCAGGCAGCAGCGAAGCGCTGGAACGTGCCCGTGGCCGAGGTGAAAGTGTCGAAGGGCGTCGTCAGCCATGGTAGCCACCAGGCGCGCTTCGGCGAGCTCGCGGCTGACGCCGCGTTGCTGCCGGTACCCGAAAAGCCGGTGCTGAAGACGCCCGACCAGTTCACCCTGATCGGCAGAGAAGTTCCCAAGATCGACAGCGTGCCCAAGTCCAACGGCAGTGCTGTCTTCACGATGGACGTGTCGCGGCCGAACATGGTCAACGCGGTCATCCTTCACCCGCCCGCCTTCGGCGGCACGGTGAAGGCGGTCGACAAGGCGGCAGCGCTGGCGGTGCCCGGCGTCGTCGCGGTCGAGGCGATTCCGCAGGGCGTCGTCGTCTATGGCAAGGACAGTTTCGCCGCGATGCGCGGCCGCTCGGCACTCGAGGTCGAATGGGATCTGAGCAAGGCCGAGACCCGCTCGGGCGAGGAACTGGTCAAGGCCTACAAGGCAGCCGCCGCCACTCCCGGCAGGCAGGCCGAGGCAAAGGGCGATGCCGCAGCCGCGCTGGCCGGCGCGGCGAAGACGATCGAGGCGACCTATGTCTTCCCGTTCCTCGCGCACGCGCCGATGGAGCCGATGGATGCGGTGATCGAGCTCGGCAAGGGCCCCGATAAGGGCAGGGCCGATGTCTGGATGGGCAGCCAGTTCCAGGTCGGCGACATGCGCGCGATGGCCAAGGCGCTCGGCATTCCGTTCGAGGGGATGACCCTTCACGAACAATATGCCGGCGGCTCGTTCGGCCGGCGGGCGACGCCCGACCAGGATTTCGCGACCGAGGCTGCGCTGGCCGCGAAGGCCTATTCCCAGGCGCCCGTCAAGTTCGTCTGGACCCGCGAGAACGACATCAGGGGCGGCCGCTATCGGCCGCTGGTCGTGCACCAGCTCAAGGGCGGTATCGACGCGAAGGGCGACATTGTCGGCTGGGACCAGGTGGTCGCCGCGCAATCCTTCTTCGCCAACACGCCGATGGCGGCGATGGGCATCAAGGACGGAATCGACGAGTCGATCGTCGAAGGCGCCGCCAAGAGCAGCTATGGCTGGCCGGCCTATCGGATCGGCTGCCACATCATGGAAAATGGCGTGCCCACGCTCTGGTGGCGCTCGGTCGGCAACACCCATACGGCTTATGCAGTCGAGACCTTCATGGACGAACTGCTCGCCCTCGGCGGCAAGGATGCGGTCAAGGGCAGGCTCGCGCTGATGAAGGAGGATCGCGCCAAGGGCATACTCAACCGCGTCGCCGAACTCGCCGATTGGGGCAGGAAGCCGGCCGACGGCCGCGCCTTCGGCGTCGCGATGCACAAGAGCTTCAACTCCTATGTCGCCCAGGTCGCCGAGGTCTCGAAAGGCGCCGACGGACTGCCCAGGGTCCACAAGATCTGGGTCGCGGTCGATTGCGGCGTCGCGGTCAACCCGAACGTCATCCGCGCGCAGATGGAAGGCGGGATCGGCTATGGCCTCGGCGCCGCCCTCTATAACGAGCTGACCCTCGGCAAGGGCGGCCGGGTCGAGCAGGGCAATTTCGACACCTATCGCTCGCTCAGGATCGGCGAGATGCCCGAGGTCGAGGTCGCGATCATCAAGTCGTCCGAGAATCCGACCGGCGTCGGCGAGCCTGGCCTGCCGCCGCTCGCGCCAGCGGTCGCCAATGCCTGGCGCGCGCTCACCGGCAAGGCGGTACGCCGACTGCCCTTCGCGCATGGAGACAATGCATGATCGCCCCCATGATCAGGCCGCGCATCGTCGCGCTGGCGGTCGCCCTGCTCGCCTTGCCGATCGCAGTGCTCGCGGCGAACGATCAGCCGGGGCTCAGGGCGCCCGCCGCCTTCGCCTCGATCGCTGACAGGGACGCCCGCTCGGTTGCGCTGTTCACCGAGATGGGCAAGGTGATCGAAAGCCCGCGTTGCCTCAATTGCCACCCGCGCGGCGACCATCCGCTTCAGGGCGATTCGATGCATCCCCACAGCCCGCCGGTGGTGCGCGGCGCCTATGGCTATGGCGCCCCCGGCATGGAGTGCGGCACCTGTCATGGCCGCGACAATGTCGACTTCGCCAATGGTACAGGCAGTATTCCGGGCAACCGCAAATGGCATATCGCACCGCTCTCGATGGCCTGGGAAGGCAGGACGCTCGGCGAGATCTGCGCCCAGATCAAGGATCCGGCGCGCAACGGCAACAAGTCGCTGGCCGATCTCGTCACCCATAACGAAACTGACGATCTGGTCGGCTGGGGCTGGCACCCCGGCAAGGGCCGGACGCCCGCACCGGGCACCCAGGCCCAGTTCGGCGCCTTGACCAGGGCGTGGGTGGAGAGCGGGGCGAAGTGTCCGGCATGAGCCGCCGCTTCGAGACGATCCTGCTCGAAACCGATGCCGACGGCATCGCGACCGTCACGCTCGACCGGCCCGACAAGCTCAACGCCTTCAACAGGCTGATGCTCGACGAGATGGTCGCCGCGTTCGACGCGACCGATGCCGATGATTCAGTGCGCGCCGTCATCGTCACCGGCAGCGGCCGCGCCTTTTGTGCCGGCGCCGATCTCTCGGCGAGCGGCGGCGCGACCTTCGACTATGCGGCGAGCGGCGGCTGGAACGGCGCCGAATCGCCGGTCCGCGCCGATGGCAGCGTCGATTTCTCCAACCCGGCGGTGCGCGACGGCGGCGGCATCCTGGCGCTCAGGATCTTCGCCTCGCACAAGCCGGTGATCGCTGCGATCAACGGCCCGGCGGTCGGCGTCGGCGTGACGATGACGCTGCCGATGGACTTCCGCCTGGCGAGCGACACGGCGCGCTTCGGATTCGTCTTCGCACGCCGGGGAATCGTGCCCGAGGCTGCGTCGAGCTGGTTCCTGCCGCGGCTCGTCGGCATCGAGCAGGCGCTGCTCTGGTGCTATTCGGCCCGCCTCTTCGATTCGGCCGAGGCGCTAAAGGGCGGTCTGGTCCGCAGCCTATATCCAGCCGATGATCTCCTGCCGGCGGCGCGGGCGCTCGCCCGCGAGCTGACGGCGGAGACTGCCCCGGTCTCGGTCTCGCTGATGCGCCGCATGCTATGGAACGGCCTGGTCGCATCGCACCCGATGGAGGCGCACCGGATCGAGAGCCGCGCGATCTGGGCGCGCGGGGCGAGCGACGATGCGCGCGAGGGTGTCGCCGCCTTCCTCGAGAAGCGGGGCGCGCGCTTTCCCGATCGGGTCTCCGAGGCATGGCCGGATTTCGCTGAGTGGTTCGACAATCCCGCGTACCGCTGAACGCCGGCACGCACTGGTAGCGCAAGACTCTTCGCTACCTAGACTACGCGAAACTTGACAGGGCCCGGGCAGCGCTTGATGGTAGCGCTATCAACGACGTAATGAGCGGAGTGGGATGGCGGACGGGAGCTTCAAGGCGGCGGCAGCGTTGCCCATGGATTGGCGTGAGGGTCGATTCCTCGGTAGAATCGCCGGTAAGCAGGGCCCGACGCCCGTGCTGATCGCCGGTGGTATTGTCCATGATATGGCAAAAGTTGCGCCGACGGTTTCGGCGCTGGTCGAGGACCGCGCCTTCGATGACAGCGCGGGACAGCCCCTTGGCGCTCTCGACGAGATTGGCCTCGGCGTTGGGGGCGATTCGCCCTTTCGCCTGCTCAGCCCGATCGACCTGCAATGCGTGAAGGCGGCCGGCGTCACCTTCGCTGTCTCGGCGCTCGAACGGGTGATCGAGGAAAAGGCGCGGGGCGATGCCGGTGCGGCGGCTGAGGTGCGCGGGCGGCTCGAAGGAATCATCGGCGGCAGCCTGCGCGCCGTCGTGCCCGGCTCTGACGAAGCGGCTGCGCTCAAGGCGACGCTGATCGAGGACGGCATGTGGTCGCAATATCTTGAGGTGGCGATCGGCCCCGATGCCGAGGTCTTCACCAAATCGCCTGTGCTCTCGACGATCGGCTGGGGCGGGGAGATCGGCGTTCGCTCCGATTCGACCTGGAACAATCCGGAGCCCGAAGTCGTCATCCTCGCCGATTCGGCCGGCACCGCAGTCGGCGCGACGCTCGGCAACGACGTCAATCTGCGTGATTTCGAGGGACGCTCGGCGCTGCTGCTCGGCAAGGCGAAGGACAATAATGCGTCCTGCGCGATCGGGCCGTTCGTTCGCCTGTTCGATGACGGCTTCACGATGGACGATGTCCGCGAGGCCGAGGTCGAGCTGCTGATCGAAGGGACTGACGGCTACCGTCTGACCGGCGCCAGCTCGATGAACCAGATCAGCCGGGACCCGGAGAATCTGCTCCGCCACACGATGAGCGAGCATCAATATCCCGACGGGTTCGTGCTGTTCCTCGGTACCCTGTTCGCGCCGACCCAGGATCGCGACGTTCCCGGCCACGGCTTCACCCACAAGGTGGGCGACAGGGTCAGCATCGCCGCGCCGCGGATCGGCCGGCTGGTCAACACAGTTACGACATCGAAGGCAGCGCCGCCCTGGCAGTTCGGGATCGGCGACCTGATGCGCAATCTCGCTGGGCGCGGGCTGCTCGCCCGGCCGTCATGATCGAAGATATTGATTTGGAGAGTGAATCGGTGTTGCAGGCAAAAGTCGCGAGCGTTGCGCGGGCAATCTATCCCAGCCTGGCGAACAAGCGCGTCATCATCACGGGTGGCGGCAGCGGCATTGGTGCCGGCCTAGTCGAGGCCTTTGTCGCTCAAGGCTCGAAAGTCGCCTTCGTCGATGTGATGGACGATGCCAGTCACGAGCTGGTCGAGCGCCTCACCCCCGATGCGGCCTACCCGCCGCTCTATGTGCATTGCGACCTGACGGACACCGCCTCGGTCCAGCAGACCATGGCCACGCTCGAGGACAGCCTCGGCGGCGTCGATATCCTGATCAACAATGCCGCCAATGACGATCGCCACACGATCGCTGAAGTCACGCCCGAATATTGGGACGAGCGGATGGCGGTGAACCTGCGCCACCAGTTCTTCGCGGCGCAAGCGGTGGTGCCCGCGATGAAGCGCGCCGGTCAGGGCGTGATCCTCAATTTCGGCTCGATCAGCTGGCATCTCGCGCTGCCTGATCTCATCCTCTACCAGACGGCGAAGGCGGCGATCGAGGGCATGACGCGCAGCATGGCGCGCGATCTCGGCCGGTCGAACATCCGGGTCAACACGATTGTCCCCGGCAATGTCGAGACGCCGCGCCAGATGAAATGGTACACGCCCGAAGGCGAGGCCGAGATCGTCGCCGCGCAGTGCCTCAACGGCCGCGTCCAGCCCGCCGATGTCGCGGCGCTCGTGCTCTTCCTCGCGTCGGACGATGCGCGGATGTGCACCGGTCATGATTATTTCGTCGACGCGGGCTGGCGCTGAGATGGCGGTGTCGTCGGTGCGGAAAGTCTGCAGCGTCGGCGCGACGCTGGGCGAGGGGCCGGTCTGGGTCGGTCGCGAGCAGGCGCTCTGGTTCGTCGACATCAAGCAGCAACGTCTCTACCGCTTCGATCCCGCCACCAACGGCCTGACCAGCTGGGATGCGCCCTCGCAGATCGGCTGGGTCCTGCCTGCCGCGGACGGCGGCTTCATCGTCGGCATGCAGCGCGGCATCGAGCGCTTCGATCCGGCGACCGGGGCATTCGCCACGATCGTGAAGCCCGAGCCGCATCTCCCCGGCAATCGCCTCAACGACGCTACCACCGACGCGCATGGTCGAATCTGGTTCGGCTCGATGGACGATGCCGAATCGGGCGTAACGGGCCATCTCTACGCGCTCGATTCCGGCGGGGTACGCCATGCCGGCCTCGATCCGGTCTCGATCACCAATGGCCCAAGCTTCTCGCCTGACGGGCGGACGCTCTATCACACCGATACGCTCGGCAAGGTGATCCACGCGGTTGCGGTCAATGACGACGGCACGCTCGGCGCCGCGCGCGCCTTCGCCACCATCGAGGAAGGCGCTGGCTGGCCCGACGGCTCGGTGGTCGACAGCGAAGGCTGCGTCTGGACCGGCCTGTACGGCGGCTGGGGCGTGCGCCGCTACGCGCCCGACGGCGCACTGCTCGAAACGGTCGCGCTGCCGACCGCGAACATCACCAAGCTCGCCTTTGGCGGGCCCGAGCTGAAGACTGCCTATGTGACGAGCGCCCGCAAGGGCCTCGACTCAGCGGCGCTCGAGGCGCAGCCTGAGGCAGGCGATTTGTTCGCCTTCGAGGTCGACGTGCCCGGGCTGCCGGTCACTGAAGTCGGGACACTGGAAAGCTAAGTCGCTACAAAAGAACGATAATGGAGAGGGGAACAGCAATGGCAAGTGCAGGCGCGGAACGCGCGAATATGGGCTTTATCAGCCTGATCGTCGCGGTGGCGACGATCGGCGGCTTCATGTTCGGCTATGACAGCGGTGTGATCAACGGCACCCAGGCGGGGCTGCGGGCAGCCTTCAATCTCGACGATTGGTGGCTTGGCGTCGCGGTCGCTGCACTCCTGCCCGGCTGTGCCGTCGGCGCTTTCCTTGCCGGCCGGCTGGCCGATCTGTTCGGCCGCCGCGCGGTGATGATGTCGGCGGCGCTGATCTTCATCGCCAGCGCCCTTGCCGCCGGCGCGGCCGACTCGGCAATGCTGTTCATCACGGCACGCTTCATTGCCGGCCTCGCGGTAGGCGCGGCCAGCGTCATCTCGCCTGTCTATATCAGCGAGGTCACCCCGGCGGCGATCCGCGGCCGGCTCTCGAGCGTTCAGCAGGTCATGATCATCGCCGGCCTGACCGGCGCCTTCCTCGCCAATTACTGGCTCGCGCACACGGCGGGCGCCTCCACCGAGATCTGGCACGGCCATCCGGCATGGCGCTGGATGTTCTGGGCGCAGGTCGTGCCCGCGGGCATCTATTTCCTGGCGCTGCTGCTGATTCCGGAAAGCCCGCGCTATCTGATGCTCAAGGACCGGGATGGCGAGGCCGGCACCGTGCTCACCAAGCTGTTCGGCGCGGCATATGCGACTGAAAAGGTCCGCGAGATCCGCGACAGCCTTGCCGCCGACCATCATCGCCCGCGCTTCAGCGACCTGATCGACAAATCGACCGGCAAGCTGCGCACCATCGTGTGGGCCGGAATCGGGCTTGCCGTGTTCCAGCAACTCGTCGGTATCAACATCGTCTTCTATTATGGCTCGGTGCTGTGGCAGGCGGTCGGCTTCAGCGAGAATGATTCGCTGCTGATCAACATCCTGTCGGGCAGCCTTTCGATCCTGGCCTGTGTGTTCACCATCTTCACGGTCGACAAGATCGGCCGGAAGCCGCTGTTGCTCGTGGGCTCGGCGGGCATGGCGGTGACGCTGGCCGTCATGGCGTGGTGCTTCTCGACCGCGAGCTTCGCCGGCGGCAGCCTGCATCTGTCCGATCAGGTCGGCTTGATCGCGCTCATCGCGGCCAATCTCTACGTCATCTTCTTCAACCTCAGCTGGGGCCCGATCATGTGGGTCATGCTCGGCGAGATGTTCCCGAACCAGATCCGCGGCTCGGGGCTGGCGGTATCGGGCTTCGCGCAATGGATCGCGAACTTCGCCATCTCGGTCAGCTTCCCCTGGCTGGCGTCGCATATCGGCCTGCCGATCACTTACGGCTTCTACGCCGCGAGCGCGCTCATCTCCTTCTTCTTCGTGAAGGCGATGATCAACGAGACGCGCGGCCGAGAGCTCGAGGACATGGTCGGCTGATGAGCCTCGCACTCGCGGGGGCGGGGTGGGAGCTCGATCTCCTTCCCGCCCTCGGGGGCGCGATCGGGGCGCTTCGCTACAGGCGCGAGGACATCCTCCGTCCCACCCCCGATGGCGCGACCGATCCGTTGCAAAGCGCCTGCTTCCCGCTTGTTCCCTATGCCAACCGGATCGCCGGCGGCCGTTTCGGCTTTGCCGGGCGGGACGTGCAGCTCCCGCTCAATTTCGGCGATCATCCCAACAGCCTGCACGGCATCGGCTGGCAGCGCCCCTGGAAAGTGGTCGAGGCCGGCGCCGGCAAGGCGGTGCTGGCGCTTGATCATGGCGGCGGCGATGGCTGGCCCTGGGCCTGGCATGCCGAACAGTTGTTCGAGCTGGGCGGGGAAGGGCTCAGCGCCACCCTGACGCTGACCAACAAGGCGCGCCAGCCGATGCCGGCCGGAATCGGCCTCCACCCCTATTTCGCGATTCAGCCCGGCACGACGCTGCGCCTGAATGTGGCCCGCGCCTGGCTCACCGACCAGAACCAGATCCCGAACGAGGCGGCCGGCGCCGACCATTTCGGCGACTGGGCAGCGGGCGCGCCGATCTGGGATGCCGGGTTCATCGACCACAGCTATGAGGGGTGGGACGGCCTCGCCACGCTCGAACGGGGCGATCATATCGTGCGCCTGTCGGCCGAGGGCGCGCGCGATCTGCATCTCTATCATCCCGAAGGGGAGAGCTTCTGCTGCCTGGAGCCGGTCAGCCACCTGCCGGATGCGTTCAACCGGGCGGATGGTGTGTTCGATGTCGTGCCCGCGGGGGGATCAGTGGCCTTGTCGATGCGGATCGCGGTTGAGGCGCCCGGGTGGTGAGGACCGCAGCGCTGCCGTGTCGAGGTCACCCGCGCTGTTCTTGCGAGAAACCTTCTTTTCTGAAAACAGCAGCCGTTCAACGCGGCGATGGGCGATGCCGCGGAAGGCCGGCCTGAATATAGGCAGTCACCGCCCAGATATCGTCCGCCGGCAGCGTCTCCTTGAAGGCGGGCATTGACGTGCCCAGCGGTTGGCCGCCCTCGGCGATGGTCCAGTACATGAAGCCATCGAACCGCGAAATCTTCATTTCGGAGAGCCAGGCGACGTCGAACGGGGCCGGCGACAATGTCCGACCCGTCGACCCATCGCCCTTGCCGGTGTGCCCATGGCATGAAAGGCAGCTGGCGGCATATACCGTCGCACCCCGGGCGAGGAGCGCGGGTGACACGGGTAGCGGGTTGCGCATCGCCCGATAGGGTTCCGGGACACCGGTCGTCGAGACGGCGCGATGCCGGGGAATCCGCTGGATCTCGGCCCATCGATGCAACCCCGGTGGCGGGTGAAACTGCATCGCCATGGCCGCGCCGGCCAAAAACGATACCGCCACCATGCCGCTGATGATCTGGAATGACCGTGATGCCATTGGCTTGATTGACGCCCTCGATTTCCCGGAACAACTCCACATGCAGGTAACATGCTTTCAGGGCCTGGCTATCGTAATCCGGTAACATACCTATTCCGGCTCGTACGGGCCTTCCGGCGGGGGGATCGCGCGCAATCATGATGGCGAGGACGCGTCGCGTGCGTGTCGGAAAAGGATTTTCCCGTCCTGGCGCGTTGCGTCGCCGGCATTCGCTTTTCGGCAAGAATTACGCGCTAAGGTGCATCGGCGCGCTGGAGGGTGCTGTAATTGATCGAGATCGAAGTCCAGAACGAGACGAACCAGACCCAGGTCGGGCTGCGCTTCGCCGCAGTCCCACGGATTGGTGAGGGCCTGCGGCTGCGCCAGCCAGACGGCTTCTGGGCGTCTTATGACGTAATCGACGTGTGGTACCAGAAGGCCGAGTTCGGCGAGATCTGGGTGCCTTATATCCACGTCCGCATGACGGAAGCGGACCAGGCCGTGGTCGCCGCGGCGAGCAAGGTCCTCAGCCAGAAGGAACCGCAGTCATTAAGGGTCTGATCAAGCGCCTGAGCCCGGAGGCCGTCGGCCGAAGCGCTCTCCTGTCCGCGGAAGCCGAGCAGCAGGTCGCGGCGGCGCCTGCGCCCGTGCCCGCCCCTGCCGCGCCGCCGCGCCAACTGCGCTGCCTGCTGGTCGACGATTCGCGCGTGATGCGCAAGGTCGCCAATCGAATCATCTCCGATCTCGGCTATCAGGTGATCGAGGCCGAGAATGGCGAGGAGGCGCTCGCCCGCTGCAAGGTGGCGATGCCCGACCTGATCCTGCTCGACTGGGAAATGCCGTTCATGACCGGGGTGGAGTTCGTCGCCGCGCTGCGCCGGATCGACGGCGGGGTGGTCCCGAAAGTGGTGTTCTGCACTTCCAAGTCGGAGACCACCGACATCTATCAGGGCATCGGTGCCGGCGCGGATGAATATGTCACCAAGCCGTTCGATCAGCAGACGCTGCTGGCCAAGCTGCAGCGGATCGGCGCGGCATAAGACCTTACCCCGAGAGCAGGGCACTTCCGGTATAAGCGCGTGCGGTGTCCCCGCGGCGGCTTCGGGCCGCTGACATAGGCTGCTGCGTGCCTGAAGCAATTCAACTGCCCGATGCCGATCGGCGATTCGACCGCCTGAGCCTGTGTCATTCCCATGTATGACGGGCGGGCCCCGGTCAGTCCTCGCCGCCGGCCCGCGCAAACGGCCCGATCATCGCGCCGATGAACCCGCCCGCATGTTTCGTGCTGAGCAGGGTCGCGTCGAGATCCTTCGCCAGCACATGCCACGCTCCGTCAGCGCCGGCGTAGAGAAAGTCGCACGCAGCGCCGCGCGTCACGATGCGCAGTCGAACCGTTGCGCCGGCAAAAGGCGCTGAGGCGATGACGACGCCGTCAGCCGGATCGCCACCGCCGTCACGCTTCTCGATCTCGATTACCGTTCCGCCAGCATTGCGCGCCAGCGAGAGGGCATAGAAATGCGCCGTGTCCTGCACCAGCGCGATTCCCGCCCGGTCGCCCGCCCGGGCCGGCGCGAAGCTCAGCCGGGTCTCGGCGCTTGCCCAATGATGCTGCAGCCGGCGCCCGAGAAACGAGACCTGGCCGGTGCCACCGATCGCGACCGGCCGCGCGTCGATCGCGAGCGCGCCTTGCGCCAGCCTGCGCCAGCCCGTGTCGGTCGCCCGCATCTGCACCCAATAGCGCGCAAGGCTGCCCCCCGCGAAGTCGTCGCGGACATGGAAGGCACCGTTCATCGGCGCCGCCGCCGCGGGCTGATGCGGCAGGTCGGGGCGGCGATGGACATAGGGGATGGCCGCGCCCGGCGCAGTCACCTCGGGCCAGCCATTCTGCCAGCGCACCGGCAGCAGGAAGGTCTCGCGGCCGATCGTGTAGAAATCGCCCTTGTACGGTCGCGTGCCGAGGAAGACGCTCCACCAGTCGCCCTTCGGCGTGGCGACGAAATCGGCATGGCCGGTCGAGGTGATCGGAAGCGGCCGCCCGGGATCGAGCGTGCGCTGGGTCAGGATCGGGTTGACCGGGCCGGGCTCATAGGGACCTGTTACCGACCGGCTGCGGAACGCCACTTCGCTATGGTTCTCGGCGGTCCCGCCCTCGGCCGCGATCAGATAATACCAGCCGTCCTTCCGGAAGAGATGCGGCCCCTCGATCCAGATCGGCTTGTCGGCCGGGTGTACCCCGCCATCGACGATCACGCGCCGCGCGCCGACGGGCTTCAGCGTAGCCGTGTCGAAGCGCTGGATCCAGATCGCGCGGTGGCCGTCATAAAGCGGCTTGCCCTCGGGTGGGCCGTTGTTGAGGATCCAGGCCGACCCGTCCGCGTCGAAGAACAGCGAGGGGTCGATCCCGTCGATCGCGTTCCAGTGCGGGTCGGACCATGGCCCCGCCGCGCTCTTCGCGGTCATCACGAAATTGCCGCCGCAATCGACACAGGTGCCGGCGAGATAGAAAGTCCCGGCACGATAGCCGATGTCGGGCGCGAAGATGCCGCGCGACAGGCTGATCTGCTTGAAATCGAATTGCCCGGGCCGGTCGATCGCATTGCCGATCTGGGTCCAGGAAACGAGGTCGCGGCTGTGGAACACCGGCAGGCCAGGGAAATAGCTGAAGCTGGAATTGACGAGATAATAGTCGCGGCCGACCCGGAGAATCGAGGGATCGGGATAGAAGCCCTGCAGGATCGGGTTGCGATACGCATCGGGCCCAGCCTTCACTGCGCGATCGACCGGATCCTCGCCGCGATAGTCGAACCAGGCGAAGCGTGCGACCGGCGCGACCGGCCCCGCGCCAAGGAGCGGCAGCGCCAGCAGCGCGGCAATCACGGCCCGGACGCGCATCAGTGGTTATGCCGCGGCGTCTTGGCCGAGATGCCGCGATATTTGATCGCCATCTCGAGCACCGCGCCATCTTCGAGCTGCCCGGTCTTCTCGCGGTACAGCTCTTCCCAGGGGGTATGGCTCTCGGGCATCGGCGGCGCGGGCTCTCCCTTGCGGCGCGCGATCTCGGCATCGTCGACCAGCGCGTTGCAGGTCCCCGCATTGAGATCGATCCGGATCACGTCACCGGTGTGCAGCCAGGCAAGCCCGCCGCCGACTGCGCTCTCGGGCGAGGCGTTGAGGATCGAGGGGCTGTCCGACGTCCCCGACTGCCGGCCGTCGCCAAGCGTCGGCAGCCAGGCGATACCGCGCTGGATGAGGGCGTCAGGCGGCTGCATGTTGACCACCTCGGCTGATCCCGGCCAGCCGATCGGTCCCGCGCCGCGAATGACGAGCACGCAATTTTCGTCGATGTTCAGTGCGGGATCGTTGATCCGGTGGTGATAATCGTCCGAGCCGTCGAACACGATCGCGCGCGCTTCGAAAATGCCTTCCTTGCCGGGGTGGCTCAGATAGCGCTGGCGGAATTCGTCCGAGATCACGCTCGTCTTCATGATCGCGAAGTCGAACAGATTGCCGGTGAGCGCGAGGAAGCCCGCCTTCTCCTTCAGGGGCGTGTCGAAGGCGCGAATCACCTCGCGGTCGCGCGCCTCGCGTCCGACGATATTCTCGCCGATCGTCTTGCCCGTGACGGTGAGGCATTCGGTGTCGAGCACCCCGCCTTCGGCCAGCTCGCAGAGAATCGCCGGCACCCCGCCCGCGCGGTGAAAGCGCTCGCCGAGAAAGCGTCCCGCCGGCTGCACATCGGCGAGCAGCGGCAGGTCATAGCCATGTTCGGTCCAGTCGGATGGATGAAGCTCGACTCCGGCATGCCGCGCCATCGCCATCAGATGCGGCTGCGCGTTGGAGGAGCCGCCGATCACCGTGATCGCGCGGATCGCATTGAGGAACGCCGCCCGCGTGAGGATCTTCGACGGGCGCAGATCCTCATAGGCCATGTCGACGATGCGGCGGCCGGTCTCGTACGCGATCTGGCCGCGCTCGCGGTACGGCGCGGGGATCGCCGCGCAGCCGGGTAGCGACAGGCCGAGCACCTCGGCGACTGCGTTCATCGTCGAGGCAGTGCCCATCGTGTTGCAATGGCCGGCGGACGGCGCGCTGTCGGTCGCGCGGCGCAGGAACTCCTCCTCGTCGATTTCACCCTTGGCGAGCTTGCGGCGGGAGCGCCAGATCACGGTGCCCGATCCGACCAGCTCGCCCTCGTGCCAGCCGTCCAGCATCGGCCCGCCCGAGAGAACGATCGCGGGGATATCGACGGTCGAGGCGGCCATGATGCCCGAAGGCGTCGTCTTGTCGCAGCCCGTCGTCAGCACCACGGCGTCGATCGGATAGCCGTACAGGATCTCGACCAGCCCGAGATAAGCGAGGTTGCGGTCGAGCGCCGCGGTCGGGCGCCGGCAATTCTCGAAAATAGGGTGAGTCGGGAATTCCATCGGAATGCCGCCCGCGTCGCGGATGCCTTCGCGGGTGCGCCGGGCGAGATCGACATGGATCCGGTTGCAGGGAGAAAGGTCGCTGCCGGTCTGGGCGATGCCGATGATTGGCCTGCCGCTGCGCAGCTCGGCTGCCGTAATGCCGTAATTCATGAAGCGCTCGAGATAGAGCGCAGTCATGTCCGACCGCTCCGGATCGGCAAACCAGTCACGCGACCGGAAGGCCTTTACGGGTTCACGCTGCACTGGTCTCTCCTGAAAAACTGTCGTTGGTACCGGTAACGTAAAGCGGCGGTCGCCACAATCGGGAGCGCCATCAGGACGGACGTGACGCCACCACGGGCGGTCGGCGACGCGGTGCCGCATCGGACTGGCGGCGCACCAGCGTGAAATCGAGCTGGATATGGCTCGGCTCTTCACGCTGCCCCGCACGACGGCCGCGTATCTCCTTTGCGAGCAGTTCGACGGCGGCCAACGACATGTCGGTGATCGGTTGGTGTATCGTTGTCAATTCCGGCCAAATGGTCGTGGCGAGGGCGGTGTCGTCGAACCCGCAGACGGTCAGGTCACCCGGCACGTCGAGCCCGTGGCGATGCGCGACCGCGACAGTGGCCGCCGCCATGTCGTCATTGCTGGCGAAGATCGCCGTGGGTGGATTTTCCACGACGAGGAGCTGCTCGGCGACGTCGAGGCCCGATCGGTAGGTGAAAAGCCCCTGGACGACCAATGCTTCGTCATAGGCCATGCCGACAGCGGCGATCGCGTCGCGATAGCCGGCGAGGCGGCGCGCGCTCGCGGTCTGGTCGGGATTGCCGATGATGAAGCCGATGCGCTGATGGCCGAGCGCGGCGATATGCCGCGTCATCTCGAAGGCGGCGCGGTGATCGTCGATGCTGACCGCGGAGAAGCCGGGGCTCGGGTCGCCGCTCGCGACCGTGACGGCGAGACCGTCCATCTCGCGCAGCACGGCAAGCAGGCCTTGCGAATCGCACAGCGGCGGCGGCAGCACGATTCCCTCGACGCCGCCGGCCAGCAGGCGCCGCGCCGCCGCGTCGGCATGTTCGCCGGCATCGCATTTTTCGACGACGAGCTGGACGTTGGCGCGGGTCGCGCAATCGAGACTGCCGACCAGGAATTCGCTGAGATAGGCGGCGCTCGGGTTGCTGTAGAGCAGGCCGATCCGGATCGGCTGGGCGCCGGCGAGGCTGCGCGCCGCCGGGTTGGGCGAATAGCTGAGCGCCGCGATGGCCGCGTTCACCAGTTCGCGGGTCGCCGGGCGGACACTGGTCTCGCCGTTCAGCACCCGCGATACCGTCATGGGGGAGACGCCGGCTTTGCTGGCCACGTCGCTGATCGTGGCGGTGGTTCGTTGCCGTCGGGACGGTCGGTGTTTCAAGCGTCGTGCTCCCCTCGCCCTATCGCTTTGCTGGTGCGATGCGGTGCACAAGATCGGCGGATTTTACAAGATGGGCGGCCGACCTGCGCCAGCCGCCCCAGGGGAGAAAAATCGGCATGGGCAGCGAGGGCGGCCCATGCCGTAGTGAGAAGGGCAGCGGGAAAGGGATACCCGCCATCCTCCGCATCAGAAGCGGCCGCGAAGGCCGGCGAAGAAGGGCGCGTTCGGGCGCTGAAAGCTGGAGCGCTGCTGCGCGTTGAAGATGGCCATCAGGTCAAGGCTGAGCTCAGGCAAGCCCGTCCCGGCTGTGCCAGACGGTCGCGGCCCGCAGTCGAAGGCCATCGACGACCTTGCGGTATCATTGCCATTCCATCCCTCCTGCAGACCTCTGTCGGGTCAATGCGCGCCGCCTCATCCTCGACGAATGGTAGCGATCACATTGATTGCTATGCTGATGTTTCCCGTCTGTCAATCCCGCCGATGCCAGGGTAGGGTTCTCTCATGGTAGCGGTTACTTCCCAGGCTCATAGGGGAAAGTCACGGCTTCATACTCGGCCAGGCTGCGCGCCGGCGGCGCCTCTCCGGCGGGGAGCGGGCGGCCGGACACGCTGGCGAAGTAAGCAAGGCACGCATCGCGCCACCACTGCGCCTCACGCTGCTGGATCGAGAGGAAAATATCGGTCTTGGCGTATCGCTCGGGATCGATGAGCGGCTGGATCGACCGCCATTTGCCATGCATGTCGGCAACCTGGGACACGCCGAGCGTATAATGGGCGGCGAGCTCCTCCCACAGGGTCCTGCCCGATGCCATGGGATAGTCCCAGCCGACATGGTGGAACCATAGCAGGTTGCGCTCGGGCGTCGTCTTCGGGTCGGCGAACATCGCCGCGACATGCGGCGCATATTGCGCGACGGCATTGCTTCCCGTTTTCGTCCGGTCGAAGCCGATGCCGGTCGCATCGGCCTTGTGATAATAGACCGGGTTCCATTCGGGCCGCGCGAGCTCATGCACCCAGGGCGCCGGTCCGTAGTGATGGCCGGTGCCCATCATATGAGCGAGGCCGAGCGGCTCCATATAATTCACCACTGCCTCGCGCGAGGTCGTCATCATGTCGACGACCGTCGAGGTTACCTGAGGATTCGGGCCAAAGGTCAGCTCTGACCATTCGCCCGCCACCGTCTTTGCCGAGGCGTCGGGGTTCCAGGCCATGCGGCCGAACACGAACCAGTTGGCCTGGTTGAAGGTGGAACCCGCCCAGTCCCGGTCGCTGCCGATATTGGCGACGCCCGCCATGCCGGTCAGCGCGTGATGGTCGAGCGAGCCGTCGATCACTTTCGCGACGGTCGATCCCTTGCCGTGCGCCCAGGTGTCGGCCTGGAGCGCCTCTTCGTAGAGCGGCCCGAGATAGACGAGGTGAGTCGCCATGCCGAGATATTCCTTGGTGATCTGGAACTCCATCATCAGCGGGGTCCCGGGCATCGCGCCGAACAGGGGGTGGAAGGGCTCGCGCGGCTGGAAATCGATCGCGCCGTTCTTCACCTGGACGATGACATTGTCGGCGAACCTGCCGTCCAGCGCCTTGAAGTCGTCATAGGCCTGTTTGGCGCGATCTTCGGGATTCTCCTGCGCATAGACGAAGGCGCGCCACATGATCACGCCGCCATGCGGCTTGACTGCGGCGGCGAGCATGTTTGCGCCGTCGGCATGGCTGCGGTGATAATCCTGCGGGCCCGGCTGCCCTTCCGAATTGGCCTTGACCAGGAACCCGCCGAAATCGGGGATGGCCGCATAGATCTCGTCGGCCTTCGCCTTCCACCACGTAGCGACGGCCGGATCGAGCGGATCGGCTGTCTTGAGATGCCCAAGCTCGATCGGCGCCGACCAGCGCGCCGACAGATAGACCTTGATGCCATAGGGCCTGAACACATCGGCAAGCGCCGCTGCCTTGACGATATAGGGCGCGGTCAGGCTGTCGGCCTTGGCGTTGACGTTGTTGAGGACGGCGCCGTTGATGCCGATCGAGGCGTTCGCACGGGCATAGTCGGTGTAGCGCGGGCTCTTGAAGTCGGGGAGCTTCCACCAGTCCCAGATCGATTGCCCGGCATAGCCGCGCTCGACGGTGCGATCGAGATTGTCCCAGTGATCGAGCAGACGCAACTTGAGCTTCGGCGCCGCGCTGATGTCGAGACCGTCGATCGGCAACCCGCGCTGGAGACGCTCGATCAGCGCGAAGCTGCCATAGAGCACCCCGACCCCGCTATTGGCCGCGATGACCGTCACGGCCTTGCCGTCGATCGTCGCGCTGCGGATCACATAACCTTCGCTGCCCAGCGAGCCGAGCGGGAGGTTCAGCGCCTTGATGCGGGGTTCGTCCGCCGTGCCGAGCAGGATCGCGCCGGGCACGACGCTCTGGCTGTAGTTCGGTACCTGGGCGCCGAGCATGCCGGCCAGCGCGCGCTCGATTTCCTCGCCTGCCTTGATGATCGACTGATCGTGGCGATCCACATCATAGACCAGGGCTGCTGCCTGGGCGCGGTCCCGCGCCTGGATCCCGGCGGGCAGCGGGCGATAGCGCAGCCACAGGTCATAGCCGTCCTCGGCATATGCGGGCATGGCGCCGGCCAGAAGCAACACGCTCGCGCACCACGCGATCAGCCGACCCATATATATCCCTCTCGAGCGAACCGCGGCGCTCGATTGGCGGCCATCGGCAATTGACAGACATTGCCCGACTTAGCATGGTAGCGCTATCAGAAAAAGGCGGTGGCGCGGCGGCCTGGCCGACGACTCCGTATCCACAGGAGGGGTCTCTTCATGCCGTCAACCGCCGCGTCGCTCTTTGTCCGCCGTTCGCTCATTCTCCTGCTCGCCTGTGCAGCGCCGGTAGCGCTGGGCGCGGCATCGCCGCCGCCGGCGGCGGTGGAAGCGCATCCGCTCTACAAGAATGCCAGCGCGCCGGTCGACGCGCGCGTCGAGGACCTGCTCAAGCGGATGACGCTCGAGGAGAAGGTCGCGCAACTGCTGACGGTCTGGCAGGAAAAGACCAAGATGCTCGACGCCAACAAGCGGATCGACATCGCCAAGGTCGCGGCGCTGTACCCGGATGGCCTTGGCGGCTTCTCGCGCCCCTCTGATGCTGACGGTCCCTCGTCGCCGCGCGTCGTCCCGCGTCGGGGCATCAAGAGCACGGTCGAGCTGGTCAATGATCTGCAGCGTTACGCGCTGACGAAGACCCGGCTCGGCATCCCGATCCTGTTCCACGAGGAAGGGCTGCACGGCTATGCCGCGGTCGGCGCGACCAGCTTCCCGATCCCGATCGGTCTCGCCTCGAGCTGGGATCCGGACATGATCCGCGCGATCAACGTCGTCGTGGCGCGCGAGATCGCGGCGCGGGGCGTCACGCTTGCGCTGTCGCCTGTGGTCGACATCGCCCGCGATCCGCGCTGGGGCCGCATCGAGGAAACCTTCGGCGAGGACCCCTATCTGGTCGGCGAGATGGGTGTCGCCGCGGTCGAGGGGCTCGAGGGCGCCGGCAAGCCTGAGAAGCTCGCGCCCGGCAAGGTCTTCGCGACGCTCAAGCATCTGACCGGCCACGGCCAGCCCGAAAGCGGCACCAATATCGGCCCGGCGCCGATCTCCGAGCGCGAGCTGCGCGAGAATTTCTTCCCGCCCTTCGAACAGGTGATCGAGCGCGCCGGCCCGGGCGCGGTGATGCCCTCCTATAACGAGATCGACGGCAGGCCGAGCCACGCCAACACCTGGTTGCTGCACGACGTGCTGCGCGGCGAATGGGGCTTCAAGGGCGCCATCACCAGCGACTATTACGCGATCGACCAGCTTCAGGACATTCACCACATCGCCGCCGACAAGGCCGCGGCGGCGCTGCTGGCGCTCAATGCCGGGGTCGACAGCGATCTGCCCGAGGGCGGCAGCTACAAGACGCTCACCGCCTCGGTCCGCGCCGGCAAGGTCCCCGAAGCCCTGATCGACGATGCCGTGCGGAAGATGCTCGAGATGAAGTTCCGCGCCGGGCTGTTCGAGCATCCCTATGCCGATGCCGCGGCAGCGGTGAAGATCACCAACAATGCCGAGGCCCGCGCGCTGGCGCGGACCGCAGCCGCGCGGTCGATGGTGCTGCTCAAGAATGACGGCGTGTTGCCGCTCTCGCTTCCCGCGGCGGGGGCTGCGAAGCCGACCATCGCGGTGATCGGTCCAAGCGCAGCGGTCGCCCGGCTCGGCGGCTATTATGGCGAGCCGCCGGTCACCGTCTCGATCCTCGACGGCATCAAGGCGAAGGTCGGCGCGCGCGCCAACATCGTCACTTCCGAAGGCGTCAAGATCACCGAGAATGACGATTGGTGGGCTGACACCGTCACCCTCGCCGATCCGGCCGAGAATGTGAAGCGGATCGCCGCCGCGGTCGAAGCGGCCAAGGGCGCCGACACGATCGTGCTGGCGATCGGCGATACCGAGCAGACCAGCCGCGAAGCCTGGGCCGACAGCCATCTCGGCGACCGGTCGAGCCTCGATCTGGTCGGCCAGCAACAGGATCTGTTCGATGCGCTGAAGGCGCTCGGCAAGCCGATCGTGGTGATGATGATCAACGGCCGGCCGCTCTCGATCAACAAGGTCGCGGCCGGCGCCAATGCGGTGATCGAAGGCTGGTATCTCGGCGAGCAGGGCGGCAACGCAGCCGCCGACGTGCTGTTCGGCGACGTCAATCCCGGCGGCAAGCTGCCGGTGACGATCCCGCGTTCGGTCGGGCAGTTGCCGATGTTCTACAATTACAAGCCTTCGGCGCACCGCGGCTATCTGTTCGGCGAGGCGACCCCGCTTTTCCCGTTCGGCTATGGCCTCAGCTACACCAGCTTCTCGGTTGGCGCGCCGCAGCTGTCGAGCCCGACGATCCGCCCCGACGGGCAGGTCGAGGTCAAGGTCGAAGTCCGCAATACGGGCAAACGCGCCGGCGACGAGGTCGTCCAGCTCTATGTCCATGATCTGGTGAGCTCGGTGACTCGGCCGGTCAAGGAATTGAAGGCGTTCAAGCGCGTGACGCTCCAGCCGGGCGAGGCAAGGACGTTGAGCTTCACGCTCGATCACCGCGCCTTCGAGCTGTGGAATGTCGACATGAAGCGAGTCGTCGAGCCGGGCCAGTTCGATATCATGGCCGGCCCGAACTCGGTCGATCTCAAGGCCGCGACGCTCACCGTCACCCAGTGAGCATCGTGGCGACACCGATTGGCCGGCGCCAGATGCTTGGCTGGCTTTCCTCGGCATCAGTGCTTGCGCTGACGCCGGGGCTCGCTTTCGCCAGGACGCCACGCGCTCTCTACCAGGATGCGCGCGCGCCGATCGCCGATCGGGTGAGGGACCTGCTCGGGCGGATGACGCTCGGGGAAAAGGTCGCGCAGATGATCGCGCTCTGGGCGACCAAGGCCGATGTGATGGACGGCCTGGCGTTCGATCCAACCAGGGCGAGCACTGCCTATCCCGACGGCATCGGCCAGATCTCGCGCCCGTCGGACAAGCGCGGCGGACCCGGGATCAGCGCCGCCGAGGGCGGCACCGCGGCGCGCTGGCGGACGCGGGCAGACAATATCGCCTTCAACAATGCCGCGCAGCATTGGGCGATGGAAAAGACCCGGCTCGGCATCCCGATCCTGTTTCATGAAGAAGCGCTGCACGGTTTCATGGCCACCGAGGCAACGAGCTTTCCCCAGGCGATCGCGCTGGCGGGCAGCTTCGACCCCGGCCTGGTGCGGCGCGTCAACAGCGTGATCGCGCGCGAGGCCCGCGCGCGGGGCGTGCCTTATGTATTGTCTCCGGTCGTCGATATTGCCCGCGATCCGCGCTGGGGGCGGATCGAGGAGACGTTCGGCGAAGACCCGTATCTGTGCGGCGAGATGGGCGTCGCCGCGGTCGAAGGCCTGCAGGGGGTCGGCAAGAACGAGCGGCTCGCGCCCGACAAGGTGTTCGCGACGCTCAAGCACATGACCGGCCATGGCCAGCCGCAATCGGGCACCAATGTCGGCCCGGCCGAAATTTCGGTGCGCGAGCTGCGCGAGAATTTCTTCCCGCCCTTCCGCGCCGTGGTCGAGCGCACCGCGATCGGCGCGGTGATGCCCTCCTACAACGAGATTGACGGCGTGCCGAGCCACGCCAATCGCTGGCTGCTGCACGACGTGCTGCGCGGCGAATGGGGTTTCAGCGGCATCGTGGCGAGCGATTATGGCGCTGTCGAGGAACTCGACCGGATCCATCATGTCGCGCCCGATCGCGACGCCGCGGCGCGGCTGGCGCTGGCCGCCGGGGTGGATTGCGAGCTGCCTGACGGCCTCGCCTATCGCGGGCTGGCCGAGCAGGTGCGCAGCGGAACGGTCAGCCAGGCAGCGATCGATACTGCGGTCGCACGCCTCCTGGCCTTCAAGTTCCGCGCCGGGCTGTTCGAAAATCCTTATGGCGACGCCAGGCTCGCCGCGACGATCACCGGCAATGCCGAGGCCCGGGCGCTCGCGCTTGAGGCGGCGCGCAAGAGTCTCTGCCTGCTCAGCAATGACGGCACTCTCCCGCTCAAGGCAGGCACGCAGAAAGTCGCGGTGATCGGCCCCAATGCCGCGATCGCCCGGCTCGGCGGCTATTCGAGCTTCCCGAAGCAGCGGGTGAGCCTCCTCGACGGAATCCGCGCAAAGATCGGCGACGCGGCCGTGGTCCATGCCCAGGGCGTGTTCATCACCACGACCGAGGACCTTACCGCCAACGAGGTGGTGCTCGCCGATCCCGAGAAGAACCGCGCGCTGATCGCCGAGGCGGTCGAGGCGGCGCGCGGCGCTGACGTGATCCTGCTCGCGATCGGCGACACCGAGCTGACCAGTCGTGAGGGCTTCGCGAAGAACCATCTCGGCGATCGCGCCGATCTCGATCTGCTCGGCGAACAGAATGCCCTGTTCGAGGCGCTCCATGCGCTCGGCAAGCCGGTGGTGGTCGTCGCGATCAACGGGCGGCCTGCGAGCTGGCCAACTGTGGCGGCAAAGGCCAACGCGATCCTCGAATGCTGGTATGCGGGGCAGGAGGGCGGCACCGCGATTGCCGAGGTGTTGTTCGGCGACGTCAATCCCGGCGCCAAGCTGCCGGTCACGGTGATCCGCGATGTCGGGCAGGTCCCGTTCTTCTACAACCACAAGCCGAGCGCCCGGCGCGGCTATCTGTTCGATGATGCAGCGCCGCTGTTCCCGTTCGGACACGGGCTGAGCTACACCAGCTTCGAGATCGGCGCGCCTTCGCTATCGGCCTCGCGCATCGCGACCGACGGCACCGTCACCGTCATGGTCGACGTCATCAACAGCGGCAAGCGCGCCGGCGACGAAGTCGTCCAGCTCTATATCCGCCACCTCGATGCCTCGGTCACCCAGCCGGTGATGGCCTTGAAGGCCTTCGAGCGCGTCACGCTCGCCGCCGGCGAAACGCGCACGCTGCGCTTCACGCTTGGGCCGGAGGCTTTCCGGATCTGGAATGTCGACATGAAGGAAGTCGTCGAGCCGGGCCGGGTCGAAATCATGGCCGGCAACAGTTCGGCCAGGGTACAATCGGCGATCGTCACGATCGCCTAGCTGGAAGCATCAATGCCCAAGATCACCAACGCCCGCGTCATCGTCACCTGCCCGGGGCGCAATTTCGTGACGCTGAAGATCGAGACCGACAAGGGCGTTTACGGCCTCGGCGACGCAACGCTCAACGGCCGCGAGCTGTCGGTTGCCTCCTATCTCCAGGACCATGTCGTGCCCTGCCTGATCGGCCGCGACGCGCACCGGATCGAGGATATCTGGCAATATCTCTACAAGGGCGCGTACTGGCGGCGCGGGCCGGTGACGATGTCGGCGATCGCCGCGGTCGACACGGCGCTCTGGGACATCAAGGGCAAGATCGCGGGGCTGCCGCTCTATCAGCTGCTCGGCGGCGCGAGCCGCGAGGGCGTGATGGTCTATGGTCATGCCAACGGCAAGACGGTCGACGAGACGATCGACAATGCGCTCCATTATCAATCCCAGGGCTACAAGGCGATCCGCCTGCAATCCGGCGTGCCCGGCCTGGCTTCGACTTATGGCGTGTCGAAGGACCGCTATTTCTACGAACCCGCCGATGCCGATCTGCCGACCGAGAATCTCTGGTCGAGCGAGAAATATCTCCGCTCGGTGCCCGAGCTGTTCGAAAAGGCGCGCGAGGCGCTCGGCTGGGACGTGCACCTTCTCCATGACATCCATCACCGCCTGACGCCGATCGAGGCCGGGCGGCTCGGCAAGGACCTCGAGCCCTTCCGCCCCTTCTGGCTCGAGGATGCGACCCCGGCCGAGAACCAGGCCAATTTCCGCCTGATCCGCCAGCACACGACGACGCCGCTCGCGGTCGGCGAGATCTTCAACTCGATCTGGGACTGCAAGCAGCTCATCGAGGAGCAACTGATCGACTATATCCGCGCGACCGTGGTCCATGCCGGCGGCATCACCCATTTGCGCCGGATCGCGAGCTTTGCCGACATGCACAATGTCCGCACCGGCTGTCACGGCGCGACCGATCTGTCGCCGGTCTGCATGGCGGCAGCGCTGCATTTCGACCTGTCGGTGCCGAATTTCGGGGTGCAGGAATATATGCGCCACACCGAGGAGACCGACGCCGTCTTCCCCCATGCCTATCGCTTCGAAGACGGCATGATGCACCCGGGCGACAAACCCGGCCTCGGTGTCGACATCGACGAGGCGCTGGCTGCGACCCATGAATATCGACGCGCCTATCTTCCGGTGAACCGCCTTGAAGACGGCACGATGACCAACTGGTGATGGCAAACGCAATGCCCGCTGCGCGCGCCGGGGCGCCACCCCTTCCCAAACCCACGGGCAAGGTCCGCTGGATCGTGTGCGGTCTGCTCTTCGCCGCCGTCGTCCTCAGCTATATCGACCGCCTCGTCCTGTCAGTCCTCAAGCCCGATCTCGCCGCGCAATATCACTGGACCGAGGGCGGCTATGCCGATCTCGCGGTCGCCTTCCAGCTCACCTACGGCGTCGCCTATGTCGTCTTCGGCCGGCTGGTCGACCGGGTCGGCGCGAAGATCGGCTATGCCGTCGCGGTCACCCTGTGGACGATCGGGCATGTCTCCCACATCTTCTTCACCACCACGACCGGCATGATGATCGCCCGGCTGACCCTGGCATTCGGCGAGGCGGGCACCTTCCCCTCGGCGCTCGCCGCCGCAAACGAATGGTTCCCGAAGCGCGAGCGGGCATTCGCGATCGGCATCTTCAACGCCGGCTCCAATATCGGCGCGATCGTCACCCCGCTGCTCGTGCCGATCATCACCATTGCGTTCGGCTGGCGCTGGGCCTTCATCCTGACTGGCCTGCTGACCGTCCTGTGGCTGATCGCCTGGCTCGGCTTCTATCGTCGCCCGTCCGAGCATCCGCGGGTCTCGCCGACCGAGCTGGCGTTCATCGAATCGGATCCGCCCCAGCCCGACCAGCTTCGCGTGAAGCGCTCGTTCGCCCAGGGCATGGTCGCGCTGTTCCGGGATTACCGCACGCTGTTCCGTCACCGTCAGACCTGGGCCTATATGGCCGGGCGTTTCCTGATCGACCCGGTCTGGTGGACCTTCCTGTTCTGGCTGCCCGATTTCTTCAACAAGCAATATCATGTGAAGATGCTCGAATTCGGCCCCGCCCTGGTCGCGGTCTATCTGCTCGCCGATATCGGTTCGGTTGCCGGCGGCTGGATCTCGTCGCGCCTGATCAGCCGGGGCCGGAGCATCAACCGCTCGCGCAAGACGGCGATGTTCGTGATGGCCCTGTGCGCGCTGCCGATCGCCTTCGCGACTCACGCGCCGAACATGTGGGTCGCGGCCGGGCTGATCGGCCTTGCCTGTGCCGGGCACCAGGGCTTCTCGGCCAATGTCTATACCATCCCGGGCGACCTGTTCCCGCGCTGGCGGGCCGGCTCGGTGATCGGTCTCGGCGGGTTGGCGGGCGCTCTCGGCGGCGCCATGATGGCGAAATATGCCGGCTATATCCTGGCGACGGTGGGCAGCTTCCAGCCGATCTTCATCCTTGCCGCCTGCTCTTATCTGCTCGCCCTGCTGGTCGTGCACCTGATCGTGCCGCGCTGGCAGCCCGCGACGCTTGCCCATGACGAAGGGTCCCAATGACGATTCTGACGCTCCATCCCGACCGCCTGTTTCCCGCCGAGCCGACGACTCGGGGCATTGCCCGCGCGCTCTATGCCGGCGTGAAGGATCTGCCGATCATTTCCCCGCACGGCCATACCGATCCGTCCTGGTTCGCTTATGACCAGCCCTTTGCCGATCCAGCGCAATTGCTGATCGTGCCCGATCATTATGTCTTCCGCATGCTCTACAGCCAGGGCGTGAAGCTGGAGACGCTCGGCATCCCGACCGAGGATGGCAGCGCGACCGCGACCGATGGCCGCGCGATCTGGCGGATCTTCGCGGAGAACTATCATCTGTTCCGCGGCACGCCGTCGCGGATGTGGCTCGACTGGGTGTTCGCCGAAGGCTTCGGCATCGACGTGCGGCTCGAAGCCGAGACCGCCGATCATTATTATGACCTGATCGACGCCGCGCTGAAGACGCCGGCCTTCCGCCCGCGCGCGCTGTTCGATCGCTTCGGGATCGAAGCGATCGCCACCACTGAAAGCCCGCTCGACCCGCTTGACCATCACCGCGCGATCCGCGCGAGCGGGTGGACGGGCCGGGTGATGACCGCCTATCGGCCCGATCCGGTGATGGACCCCGAGGCCGCCGGCTTTCTCGACAATATCGCGCGGTTCGGCGAGACGGCCGGCGAGGATGTGTCGACCTTCGCCGGCTATCTGCGCGCCCACCGCTTCCACCGCGCGCGCTTCCGCGAGGCGGGGGCGACCTCGACTGATCACGGCCATCCCAGCGCCTTCACCGCCGACCTGCCGCGCGCCGAGGCCGAGGCGCTGTACGAAACGGTCCGCTCGGGCAAGGCCAGCGCCGCCGAGGCCGAACTGTTCCGCGGCCAGATGCTGACCGAGATGGCGCGCATGTCGATCGAGGACGGCATGGTGATGCAGCTTCACCCCGGCGCGTTCCGCAGCCACAATCCATCGGTGCTGGCGCGCTTCGGTCGCGACAAGGGCGCTGACATCCCGATGCCGAGCGAGTTCGTCCGCAATCTGAAGCCGCTGCTCGATGCCTATGGCAATGATCCGCGGCTGACGCTGATTCTCTTCACCCTCGACGAGGACACCTATAGCCGCGAGCTTGCGCCGCTGGCCGGCCATTATCCCGCGCTCCGGCTCGGGCCGCCCTGGTGGTTCCATGATTCGCCCGAGGGCATGCGCCGCTTCCGCCAGCGCGCCACCGAGACGGCGGGCTTCTACAACACGGTCGGCTTCAACGACGACACTCGCGCCTTCCTGTCGATCCCGGCGCGACACGATGTCGCGCGGCGGATGGATTGCGGCTTCCTCGCCCAGCTCGTGGCCGAGCACCGGCTCGAGGAGGACGAAGCGCACGAGGTTGCGCGGGCGCTTGCCTATGATCTGGCCAAGGCGGCGTACAAGCTGTGATCGCGCGCTCTTCCTTTCCTCTTTCTTCCCGAGCGAAGGAACGCCTGATCGAATCGTCGCGGAACGCTGCTTTCCCCCTCTCCCGGCGGGATAGGGAAGGGGCCCGCCGCAAAGCGGCGGGAAGGGTGAGGGTGACCAGCCTGATCGTCTCTCACTCAACCTCACCCCGCGCTGCTGCGCAGCTTGCCCCTCTCCTGAGAGGAGAGGGGGAGAAGGGCGCCAGCGCTATAGGCGGATCCGGTAGGGCCTTCGCCGGGGAAGAAAAATGATGGACCGCCTGTCGACCTCAACGATCGGTTCGCTTCCCGAAAGCGTCACCGTCCCCTCCTACGACCGCGCCGCCGTCAAACCCGGCGTCGTCCATCTCGGCATCGGCGCCTTCCACCGCGCGCACCAGGCTGCAGTCTTCGAGGCGGCGCTCGAATCGGGCGACCTCCGCTGGGGCATCACCGGCGCATCGCTGCGTTCCGCCGGCGTGCGCGACGAGATGAACCCGCAGGACGGGCTCTACACCCTGGTCACCCGCGACGGATCGGGCGACAGCCTCAAGGTAATGGGCGTGGTACGCGAGGTGCTGGTCGCGCCGGAAAATCCGGAAAGACTGGTCGAGCGGCTGGCCGACCCCGACGTCCATATCGTCACGCTGACCGTGACCGAGAAAGGCTACAAGCTCGATCCGGCGACCGGCGCGCTGCTCGTCGACGACCCCGACGTTGCCCATGATTGCAGTGACCTGAGCGCCCCGAAGACCGCACCCGGCTTTCTCGTGGCGGCCCTTTCCGCGCGCCGCGACCTCGGCCTGCCGCCCTTCACCGCGATTTCGTGCGACAATCTGCCCCATAATGGCCGGCGCCTCGAGCAGGCGGTGCTCGCCATTGCCCGCGCCCACAGCGATGCGCTGGCGGCATGGATCGAGCAAAAAGGCGCCTTTCCGGAAACGATGGTCGATCGAATCGTCCCGGCGACCACCCCGGCCGACATCGCCGGGCTTGAGGAAAGGCTCGGCGTCACCGACCGGGCGATGGTCAAGGCCGAGCCCTTCCTGCAATGGGTGATCGAGGATCGCTTCTGCGGGCCGCGCCCGGATTTCGAAGCACTCGGCGTCCAGATCACCGCGTCGGTCGCGCCGTGGGAAGAAGCCAAGCTGCGCATGCTCAACGGCGCCCATTCAGGGATCGCCTATCTCGGCGGGCTTGCCGGAATCGACTTCGTGCATGAGGTCGTCGCGATCCCTGCCTTCGCCCGTTTCGTCGAGGCGCTGTGGGACGAGGCGGAGGCGACTCTCTCGCCGCCGCCAGGGCTCGATGTCGCTGGGTATCGGACCGCCCTGATGGCACGCTTCGCCAATCCGGCGCTCCAGCACCGCACCCGCCAGATCGCGATGGACGGCTCGCAGAAGCTGCCGCAGCGCCTGCTCGCACCGATCGCGGCGCGGCGGGCGAAGGGGCTCGACGTCGATGCGCTTGCGCTCGCGGTCGCCGCCTGGATGCGCTGGCAAGGCGGACGAGACGATGCCGGCAATGCCCATGTCGTCGACGATCCGCTCGCCGCGCTCACTGCCTCGCGGCTGCAGGGCCTCAGCGACCCGGAGGCACAGGTCGATGCGCTGCTGTCGATCGATGCGATCTTCCCGCCGGCGCTTGCCGCTGATGATGGGGTGCGCGGCGCCCTGGTCCGTCATCTGACATCGCTTGCCGCGCATGGCGCGGGCGCCACGGTGGAGGCGTTTTCAACATGAAGCTCAGCCGGCGCGACATGATCGGTGCGGGCGCTGCGGCGCTCCTTCTTCCGGGCGCGGCCTTGGCCGCATCGCCTGGCCTCGACGCCATCGCCCGGGGCCGCGGCCTCCGCTTCGGTTCGACGCTCGGTGTAAGGACGCGCTTTGCCGATCAGCGTTATCGCGCGCTGGCGGCCGCCCCGAAACGCTGATTTTCCGCCTGAGGAGAGCTGTCGATGATCCTGTACAAGCGCGTGATCGCCCTCACGGCCCTGTGCTGCATTGCTGTGGCCGGATCGGCCGCGCCCGCGCCCCGCGATACCTGGGTGCGGAGCTGGGCATCGTCGCAGCAGATCCCCGAGGATCGCAACACCCTGCCCGATGCCGACCTGACCGACGCCACGCTCCGCCAGATCGTCCGGGTCAGCGTCGGCGGGCCGCGCCTCAGGGTGATGGTTTCCAACGCCTTCGGTACGGCGCCCCTGCGAATCGACGCGGCGCATATCGCGCTGTCGGCGGCGCGCGATACCGCGCGGATCAAGCCGGCCAGCGACCATGCGCTGACCTTTGACGGCCAGGCCGGGGTGACGATCCCGGCGGGGGCGAGCTACCTGTCTGATCCGGTTGCCTTCCCGGTCCCCGCGCTCACCAGCCTGGCGGTGACGATCCATCTGCCCGACGCCCCCAAAGGCCAGACCAGCCACCCAGGTTCCCGCGCAACCTCCTGGTATGTCCATGGCAATCAGGTCGCGGCGCCTGACCTGGCCGATGCGAAGAAGGTCGAGCACTGGTTCGAGCTTGCCGGTGTCGAGGTTGCTGCCCCGGCAGGCGCGCGCGCCGTCGTGACGCTCGGCGATTCGATCACTGACGGCCACGGCGCCACCACCAATGGCGACGATCGCTGGCCTGACCGCCTCGCTGACCGGCTCCAGGCGTCGCCAGCGACGCGCAATGTCGCGGTGCTCAATCACGGCATCGGCGGCGGGCGGCTGCTGCTCGACGGGCTCGGCCCCAATGCGCTCGCCCGGTTCGATCGCGACGTGATCGCGCAGACCGGCGTGCGCTACCTGATCATCCTCGAAGGCGTGAACGATCTCGGCACCTTCACCCGCGAGGCGCTGCAAAGTGCGGACGCGCATGCCCGCCTCGTCGCCCGGATCATCGGCTCGTACCGGCAGATGGTCGCACGCGCGCGCGGCAGTGGGATCAAGGCGATCGGTGCGACGATCCTGCCTTATGGCGGATCGGAATATTATCACCCCGATGCAGCCAATGAGGCCGATCGCCAGGCGATCAACCGCTGGATTCGCACCCCCGGCAATTTCGATGCGGTGGTTGATTTCGACGCCGTCACGCGCGATCCGGCCAATCCGATGAGGATGAAAGCGATGTATGATTCGGGCGATCACCTTCATCCCTCGGCGGCGGGGTATCGCGCCATGGCGGATGCGATCCCGCTGGAGCTGTTCCGGTGAGGGGCGCGGTTGCTCTCGCGCTGATCGCTTTGCTCGCCGCGCCGGCCGCGGCGCGCGAGGCGAAGCCGGTGATCGTGCTCACGTTCGACGATCTGCCCGCGCACAGCGCGCTGCCGCCTGACACGACCCGGGTCGAGATCGCGCAAAAGGCGATCAAGGCGTTCAGGGACGCACGCGTCGGCAAAGTCTATGGCTTCGTCAACGGCAACCAGACCATCCCCGAGCCGGCCTCGGCGCCGGTGCTCGATCTGTGGCGGGCGGCCGGGCTTCCGCTCGGCAATCATGGCTGGTCGCATCTCAACCTCAACCAGGTCAGCGTCGCCGACTATCTCGCTGATATCGACCACACCGAGGCCCTGATCGCGCCGCTGATGAAGGGCGCCGACTTTCACTGGTTCCGCTATCCCTTCCTCGCCGAGGGGGATGATCCGGCGAAGCGCATGGAAGTCCGCAAGGCGCTTGCCGCGCGCGGCTATCGCATCGCTCAGGTCACGATGAGCTTTGGCGATTATATGTGGAACGAGCCCTATGCGCGCTGCGTCGCGGCGGGGGACAAGGCGGCGATTGCGACGCTCGAGACCAGCTATCTCAGGGCTGCCGCCGAGACCGCCGCCGCAACCCGCAAGGATGCCCGGGCGCTGTACGGCCATGACATTCCCTATGTGCTGTTGATGCATCTCGGCGCGCTCGACGCGCGCATGCTGCCCCGGCTGCTCGCGCAATATCGCAGCGAGGGGTTCGAGTTCGGCACGTTGGCTGAGGCGGAGTCCGATCCGGTCTTTGCGGCCGACGTGAATCCGTCGCTGCCGCCCGCTCCGCCGAAATGGCAGCAGATGCAGGCGAAGGGGCTCGCGCCCACGCCGGTCGAGAATGTTTCGAAAATGCTCGATTCCTTGTGCCGTCCCCCTTCGAACCCGGTGCCACAATAACTATCTTCACAGCCACGGTAGCGCTAACAGCGCCTCAGATTTTCAATTGCCGCGTTTTTTCGAGCCATGGTTCCGGCCAGGGCGAAAACGCTTCAGGGAGACCATGACCATGACGATCAACGGCGAATTGCTCATCGGCGCGCGCGCGGTGCGCGGAACATCGGGCGAGATTCGCGCGATCAACGCCGACAGCGGCGAAACGATGGAGCCGAGCTTCGGCGGCGCGACGCTCGAGGATCTCGACGCTGCCTGCGCGCTCGCCGATGCCGCCTTCGACACCTATCGCGAGACGTCGCCCGAGCTGCGCGCGACTTTCCTCGAGACGATCGCCGCCAACATCATGGCGATCGGCGACGAACTGGTCGAGCGCGCCATGGCCGAGACCGGCCTGCCGCGCGGCCGGATCGAGGGCGAGCGCGGGCGCACCTGCGGCCAGCTCAAATTGTTCGCCGGCGTCGTCCGCGCCGGCCGCTATCTCGATGTGCGGATCGATCCTGCGCAGCCCGATCGCCAGCCGGCGCCGCGGCCCGATCTGCGCCTGCGCAACATAGCGCTCGGCCCGGTCGCTGTGTTCGGCGCCTCCAACTTCCCGCTCGCCTTCTCGGTTGCCGGCGGTGACACGGCCTCTGCGCTTGCCGCCGGCTGCCCGGTCGTCGCCAAGGCGCACAGCGCGCATCCCGGCACCTCGGAGCTGGTCGGCCGCGCCGTCCAGAAGGCGGTCGCTGATTGCGGCCTGCCCGAGGGCGTCTTCTCGCTGCTGTTCGATTCGGGCCGCTCGATCGGCCAGGGGCTGGTCGCTGACCGACGGATCAAGGCAGCGGGCTTCACCGGTTCGCGCGGCGGCGGCACGGCGCTGATGAAGATCGCGCAGGACCGCCCGGAGCCGATCCCGGTCTATGCCGAGATGAGCTCGATCAACCCGGTCATCCTCTTCCCGGGCGCGCTCGTCGCCAAGGCCGAGGCGACCGCCAAGGCATTTGTCGGCTCGCTCACCCTGGGCGCAGGGCAGTTCTGCACCAATCCCGGCCTGGTGCTCGGTATCGAGGGCGACGACCTCGACACCTTTATCGGCACGGCGGCGGCGGCGCTCGGCGACATGCCGGCGGCGACGATGCTCACCCCGGGCATCGCCAAGGCCTATCGTACCGGCGTCGAGGCGATCGGCGCGCATGATGCCGTCGAGACAGTGGCGCGGGGCAAGCCGGGGCATAATTGCCAGGGCCAGGCCGGTCTGTTCGTGACCACCGCAGCTGATTTCCTCGCCCATCACGAGCTTCAGGACGAGATTTTCGGCGCTGCCTCCTTGGTCGTGCGCTGCCCCGATCTCGCGACAATTGCCGACGTGGTCGATCATCTCGAAGGCCAGCTCACCGCCGCTATCCATATCGTCGAGGGTGATTATCCCGAGGCGCGCAAGCTGATCCCGCATCTCGAACGCAAGGTCGGCCGGATCCTCGTCAACGGCTTTGGCACCGGGGTCGAGGTCGCCCATGCGATGGTCCATGGCGGGCCGTACCCGTCGACCGCGGACGGCCGCTCGACCTCGGTCGGCAGCCTCGCGATCAATCGCTTCCTGCGCCCGGTATCCTATCAGGATCTGCCTGACGATCTCCTCCCCGACGCGTTGAAGCAGGCCAATCCGCTCGGCATCGAGCGGCTCGTCGACGGCGAGCGCTGATATGCAACTGGTCGGCATTTCGGGGAGTCTTCGCCGGCATTCCTATAATGCCGGCCTGTTGCGAGCGGCGCAGGCGGCGATGCCGGCGGGGGCTGAGCTCGCGATCCATTCGATCCACGCGTTTCCGCTCTACAATGCCGATATCGAAGCCGAGGGCATCCCGGCGCCGGTCACTGTCGTCAAGGACGCGATCGCTGCCGCCGATGGCCTGCTGATGGTCACGCCCGAGTATAACAATGGCGTGCCCGGCGTGTTCAAGAACGCGATCGACTGGCTGTCGCGCCCGGGCTCGGACATCCAGCGCGTGTTCGGCGGCAAGCCGGTCGCGATGATCGGCGCGTCGCCGGGCAATTTCGGCACGATCCTCTCGCAAAATGCCTGGCTCCCGACGCTGCGGACGCTTGGTGCCGAGCTGTGGACCGGCGGCCGGCTGATGGTCTCGAAGGCCAGCGAGGCGTTCGATGCGGAGGGCAACCTCACTGACGAGGCGGTGCGGGCGAAGCTGGGGCATTTCCTCGAAGGGTTCGTCGCGTCGATCTGACCCGCGCGCTACCCTCGATTCAACATGACGACAGGCCCTGCCAGGGTGGGACCGGACGGAACGCTTCCCCCCGAGCGCTCCGTCCTGCTCTTTCTCAGCGTGAATCAGGTGAACGATCGGGGCTGGCTGATAGCTGGCTGTTACCTGGCTGTTACCTGGCTGTTATTGGATAACAGCCAGCCCGGTTGCAAACGCCTGACATCAGGCTGAAAATCCTGGTGCGGGCTCCAACATAACAGCCAGCAAAATAAATATTCGCGATTATCAGCCAGGATCAGCCAGCTTTTTGCGATTCCGGCGACGCGACTCGCGCCTCGACAGCGGTGACGCCAGTCACCGGATGCTCCGGCGGGCCGAGGGAAATGGGCCCGCCGTGACTCCTCTCATTCGTAACGCAGCGCGCGGATCGGGCTGGTGCGCGCGACCCGCCAGGCATGGGCCGATATCGTCACGATCGCGATCAGCATCGCAAGCAGCCCGGCCGACAGGAACGGCGCCGGCGTAAGGCTGATCCGGCTGTCGAAGCCGTTGAGCCAGCCGCGCATCACCCACCAGGCGATCGGCCAGGCGATCAGGTTGGCGATCAGCACCGGCCGGCTGAACTGCCAGACAAGCAGCCTGAGGATATCGCGGGTCCGCGCGCCGAGCACCTTGCGGATGCCGATCTCCTTCGTGCGCCGCTCGGCGGTGAAGGCGGCGAGCCCGAACAGGCCGAGGCATCCGATCACCACAGCGAGGATGGCGAACATCCCGAACAGTTCGGCCCGCGCTTCGTCGGCATTGTAGAGGTCGCGGACGACGTCATCGACGAACTTGGCCGAGAACGGGATATCGGGAACCTGATGCTTCCAGATCGTCTCGATCCGGTCATAGACTGCCTTGGGCGCGGCGCCCTGGAAACGCACCGCCATGTTGAAATAGCTGTTGGTCTGATAGAAATAGAAGATCGGCTGGAGCGGATCACGGGCCGAGCGAAAGCGGGCATCGCTGACGATGCCGATCACGCTCGCCGGCACCTGGCCATATTCGGGCTGCGTCAGGCCGATCATGATCATCTTGCCCATTGCGCTTTGCGGGTCGACGAAACCGAGCCGCCGCGCCGCGTCCTCGCTCAGGATGACGTTCACGCCGCGCTGGACCAGCGCACGTTCGGCCTCGGGGACGGTCGGCTGGGGGGTGGTCGCGTCGTCGCGGGGCTGGTTTTCCGAAAAGGTGCGGCCGGCAATCAGGCGCATGCCCATCGCCTTGAAGAAATCGGGGTCGGCGCCATAGGCGCCGAGCGCGACCGGATTGGAACTGCCGGGCAGGTTGGCGGTGGTGACCGAGTTGTTGCCGGGGTCAACCGAGATGGTCGAGCGCGCGACTGCGGTGACCCCCGGCACGCGCCGGATCTCCTCCATTAGCGAGCGCGCAACCCGCTCCACCTGCGGCCGGCTGATATTGCCGATCTGGATCAGCCCGTCGCGCCGGTAGCCGGCGTCGCTGGTTCGCGCATAGACGGTCTGGGCGTAGACGATCGCCGTGCAGATGATCAGCCCGATCGAGACAGCGAACTGGCCGACGACCAGGATGTTGCGCAGCCGCCCCGAGCCTTCGGCATCGGCGGCTGACTTGTTGGCCTTGAGCACGCGTGCGGGCTCGAAGCGCGACAGGACCAGCGCCGGATAGACGCCGCCGGCCAGGCCGACGACCAGGGTCAGGCCGATCACCGGCAGAATCAGCCCGTCGAGCGCGAAATAATGCAGCGCGATATCGGCTTTCAGGAAGGCATTGAGGGCGGGCAGGGTGAGCTCGACCAGCGCCAGCGCGACCAGCATCGCGATCCCGGCGAGCAGGATCGATTCGCCGATGAACTGGGTGATGAGCTGCCGCCGCGTCGCGCCGAGCACCTTGCGCAGCGCCACCTCGCGAGCGCGCTGCGTCGCGCGGGCGGTGGCCAGGTTGGTGAAGTTCACGCACGCCATGCCGAGGATCAGCAGCGCGATGATCGCGAAGGTGATGATCGTGCCGCGATCATTGCCCGCCCGCATCCCCGCCATCTGCGCCTCGCCGAGATGGATGTCGCGGATATTGGTCAGCTTCCAGTCCTGATTGTCGCCGGCATTGGTCTTGCGGGTGCCGTCATCCTCGTCGGGGATGTTGCGCTTCTCCCAGGCAGGGAGCGCAGCGTTGATCGCGTTCACATCCGTGCCGGGGCGGAGGCGGACGAAATAATAGCCGCCCTGGTTGTTCCAGCTGGTGAGCATGGCGGGAACCTTCGCGAAAAAGCTCTGCGGATCGAACCGCGCGACCATGTTCATCGCCAGCGACGTGTTCTTGGGCAGGTCGCGATAGACGCCGGTGACGCGGTAATCGGTCATCAGGTCGCCAGCGGCCAGGGTTACCGTCCTGCCGATCGGATTGCCGGTGCCGAACAGCTTCTTCGCCTCGGTTTCGTTGAGCGCAAGCGAATGCGGATCGTCGAGCGCATGAGCCGGATCGCCATAGATGAACGGCACCTGCAGAAGGGTGAAAAGCGGCCCGTCCGAGAACAGGCCGTTCTCGATCGTGGAGGGCTGGCCATCCTTGAGGACGACTGCATTGCTGCTCTTGACGTAGATCGCCTGTTCGACCTGCGGGAAATCCTTCTTGAGCGCGGCGCCTGCGGCGAAGCTCGTCACCTGCAGCTTCATCTCCTCGCCGCCTTCCTTGGTGGCGTGGTAGAAATCCTGCAGCTCGAAGGTGCGGTCGGCATCGGGCAGCCAGCCGTCATAGCTGAACTCGTAGCGGACGAAGCCGAGGATCAGCAGGCACGCGGCGATGCCGAGCGCAAGGCCGGCGATGTTGATCGCTGCATAGGCCCGGTTCTTGGCGAGAGCGCGGACGCCGACGGTCATGTAATTGCGCCACATAGCTGGTCTCCTCGGGATATACAGGCGTCAGGCGGCGCGGCGGTGCTGTTGCAGGATGCGGCCGTCGAGCATGTTGACGACCCGGCCGGCGTAATCGGCATGCGCCGGCGAGTGGGTGACCATCACGATCGTCGAGCCCTCGGCGTTGAGTTGCTGGAGCATGCGCATCACCTCCTCGCCATGGTTGGTGTCGAGGTTGCCGGTCGGCTCGTCGGCGAGGATCAGCTTCGGCTCGGCGACCAGCGCGCGGGCGACGGCCACGCGCTGCTGCTGACCGCCCGAAAGCTGGCTTGGCCGGTGGCGGGCGCGGTGCGCGATGCCGACCCGGTCCATCACCACATCGGTGCGGCGCTTGCGTTCGGCGGCGGGCACATTGTGATAGAGCAGGGCAAGCTCGACATTCTCGCGTACCGACAATTCGTCGACCAGATTGAAGCTCTGGAAGATGAAGCCGATATTCGCCTTGCGGAATTCGGCGAGCCGGTTCTCGCTCAGCCCGGCGACCTCGGTGCCGTTGAACACATAGGAGCCGTTCGACGGGCTATCGAGCATGCCCATCAGGTTGAGCAGGGTCGATTTGCCGCAGCCCGACGGGCCCATCACCGCGACGAACTCGCCGTCAGCGATATCGAGGTCGATCGCATCGAGCGCGGTCGTCTCGATCGTGTCGGTGCGGTAGACCCGCGAAAGCGCGCGCATCTCGAGCATGTTCATTCCTTTGCTGTGAGGTCGAGCCGGTCCTTGTCGGCGAAACCGGTATAGGGAGAGGTGATGACCCGCTCGCCGGGGTCGAGCCCTTCGAGCACTTCGATCGAATCCGGGTTGCGGCGCCCGAGCCTGACCATCCGCTTCACTGCGCTCTTGCCGTCGGGCGAGACGACGAACACCCAGTTGCCGCCGGTCTCGTTGTAGAAGGCGCCGGCCGGGATCAGCCGGGCAGGGGCGGGATCGCCAAGGGTGAGCTTGGCCTGGAGGGTCTGGCCGCGCTGGATATTGACTGGCTCGGCACCGGTGAATTGCAGGTCGACCTGGAACTGGCCGTTCTGGACCTGGGGATAGATCTTGGTGACCTTGGCCGCATAGAGCTTGCCGCCCCAGTCGACGCGCGCCTTCTGGCCGAGCTGGACCCGGCCGAGATAGAATTCGTCGACGCCCGCCATCAGCTTGTTGCGGCCGGGTGAGTCGATCTGGCCGATCCGCTCGCCGCGCTGGAGCGACTGGCCGATCTGGATCGAGAAGCCGGAAAGCTGGCCGGCGACCGGTGCGCGCAAATTGAGCGCATCGAGATTGGCGCGGGCGAGTTCGAGGCTCGACTGCATCGACGCAGCGGAGGCACGCTGCTGGGCGAGCTGGCTTGCCTGGAGCCGCTCGTCGGTCGCCTGGCTGCGGCGGACGACGGCGATGCGCTGCTGCTCATATTGATATTCGTCGCGGGTATCGTTGAACTGCTTGCCCGACACGAAGCCGCGCTGCGCGAGCGGCGCTTCGAGGTCGTACTGGCGCTTCGCCTTTGCGGCGGCGAGGCCGGCATCGAGCACCGCGCGCTCGTTGGAAAGCCGGGTCTGGGCCAGCGCCAGTTCCTGGCTGCGCATATTGTTGATCTGCTGCTCGACCTCGGTCTGGCGCGCGAGCGTCGAGAGCTGGAGCTCGGCATTCGAGAGCACCACGATCGGCTGGCCCTTGGCGAGCATCGTGCCATCCTCGGCGATCACCTTCTCGACCCGGCCACCTTCGATCGCATCGAGATAGACGGTGAGGAGGGGGGTGACGCGGGCGCGAAGCGGGATGAAATCCTCGAAGGTCCCGGTGCGGACCTGCGAGATCGTCAGCCGGTCGGCGGCGACGGTCTGCGATCCGGCGCGCGGCGCGAAAAACCAGAAAACGAGCAGGATGGCGACCAGGCCGGCGACGCCGAGCGCGATCTTCGTGCGTCGCGACAGGCGGCGCGTCTCCACGGTGCGGTCCATCCCGCTGCCGGTGACGGGGCGATCGCCCGTTTCCTCGCCTTTCATTGATACGACGCTCATCGGCATTCCCCTGATCGGGGTCGGCTCAGCAAGCCGCGTGCCAGTCCAGGCGCGGGGGCCATTCATCGACATGACGCCTCTGACTGTCCGGTTCCGGACACGTGCGTTCGGAACCGGACGCGGATTTGCCTCATGCGGCGAGACCGGGAACGAAGGCAGCTGCGTTCGCGAGCGGGGTCGTCGCGGCGATAGTCAGGCAGATCATCGCGGCAAAGGCGCCGATGACACTGACGAATTGAGTCTTCCAGGTGCGGTTCATGACATGGTTCCTTTCTGTGCCGGTTGGCAATGTCCGGTTCAGCATGGCGCATGCCAAATGGAGAAATCGGCGGATTTGCGGGGTGTTCGTCGAATCCTGCCAGACTGGCACGGAAATTGACTGTCCGATTCCGCACGCTGAATGTACGGGAGCGGTCAATGGGGAAAACGGCTGAGTTCGACCTGTGTGTCGTGGTTGACGACGATGAGGATATCCTCACCGCCGCGCGGCTGTTGCTGCGCAGCCAGTTCACTGAGATCGTCACGGCGCGCGCGCCCGACGAGGCGATTGCGGCGATCGCCGGGCGATCAGCCGACGTCGTTCTGCTCGACGCCAATTTCGCGCGCGGCGCGACCGATGCGGCTGAGGGCCTTGCCTGGCTCGACCGGCTGCTCGCGATTGACCCGGAGCTGATCGTGGTGATGATCACCGCGCATGCGGGGGTGAATGTCGCGGTCGAGGCAATGAAGCGCGGCGCGACCGATTTCGTCTCCAAGCCCTGGTCGAACGAACGGCTGGTGGCGACGGTCAGGACGGCCGCGTCGCTGCGCCGCTCGCGCCGCGCGGTCGCGGTCGAGAAAGCGCGGGTGGTTGCGATCACTGATCCGGCGCCGGGCGCCAATACGCCGCTGATCGGCAGGTCGGCCGCCATGGCCCGAGTGCATTCCCTGATCGCGCGCGCTGCACCGACCGAGGCGAATGTGCTGGTGCTTGGCGAAAATGGCACCGGGAAGGAGATCGTCGCGCGCGCGCTCCACGCCCAGTCGCTCCGTGCGCGCCAGCCGATGCTGACCGTCGATCTCGGCGCGATCGCGACCGAGCTGATCGATTCCGAGCTCTTCGGCCACGTGAAGGGTGCCTTTACTGATGCCCGGGCCGATCGCATTGGCCGGATCCAGGCGGCCGATGGCGGCACCCTGTTCCTCGACGAGATCGGCAATCTGCCGCTTCATCTCCAGCCCAAATTGCTGACCGTGCTCGAGCAGCGCCAGGTCACCCCGGTCGGTGCCAACCGTCCGATCCCGGTCGATATCCGGGTGATCGCGGCGACCAACATGACGCCCCAGACGATGCGCGACGATCGCCATTTCCGGCAGGACCTGTTGTTCCGGCTCAACACCGTCGAGATCGAGCTGCCGCCTTTGCGCGATCGCCGCGAGGATGTTGCTGCGCTGGTCGACCACTTTCTCGATCATTATGCGCGGCGCTACAACCGGCGAGCACCGGTGTTGAGCACGGGCGCCCGCGCGGCACTCAGCGCGCATGACTGGCCCGGCAATGTCCGCGCGTTGCGCCACGCCATCGAGCGCGCGGTGATCCTCGCCGGCGACGCGCCGCTCGAGGCTGAGGATTTTCCGCTCGGCACAGTGACGCCGCGGGTCGCGCCCGAGGCAGTGGTCGCGCCGGTCGCTACCGAATTCAATCTCGAACGTGTCGAGCGCCGGCTCGTCGAGGAAGCGCTGAAGAAGCACGGCTACAACATCTCGATGGCAGCGACCGAGCTCGGCCTGTCGCGGGCAGCGCTCTATCGGCGGATGGAGAAGCATGGGCTTTGACCGGCGCTTCACCCTGGTGCTGGCGGCCTGGATCGCAGCGCTGTTCGTGGCGCTCGTCGGCTTTATCTGGTCGCTGGAGACAGACGGGCTGGCCGCAGCGCGGATCCTTGCCGGGCTGATCGTCGGTGCCATGGGCGCAGGGTTGTGGCGGCACATCGACCGGACCAATCGCACTATTGCGCGCTTCATCGAGGCGCTCGGCCATGGCGATTTCGCCGCCCGGTTCGACGGGCACGGCGGCGCGGGCTTCGCTGCGCTGGGCGATGCGTTCAACGGCGCGATGCGCGGGCTCCAGGCGGAGCGCGACCGTTCGGCGCGCGAGCTGCGCTATCTCGAGGCGCTGGTCGACGACGTGCCGGTCGCTCTGCTGACGGTCGATGCGGCGCACGGCGTCGCCCCCGCCAACAAGGCCGCGCGACGCCTGTTCAACCGCCATGACGGCGTGCGGCCAGAGGATTTCGCCGTCTACGGCGCAACCCTCGCCGCGCGGCTCGGCGGCGAGGGCGAGGCGCATCAGGAAGTGCTGATCCTGCGCATGCCCGGCGGCCCGCAACGTGCAATCGTGCGCTCGGCTTCGCTCGAACGGCTTGGCCTGCATATCCGTGCGGTGACGGTCGAGCCGGTCCAGGGCGCGCTCGACACGATCGAGATGGCGGCGCAGACCGATCTGGTTCGCGTGCTGACCCATGAGATCCTCAATTCGCTCACCCCGGTCACCTCGCTTGCGGACACCGCAGCGACGCTGCTCGACGCCGAACCGCCCGACGTGCCGGATGCACGGATCGCAGTGACCACGCTGGCCCGCCGCGCCGAGGGGTTGCGCCACTTCATCGACAGCTATCGTGCCGTATCGCACGCGCCGGTGCTGCGGCGGCGTCGTTTCGCCGTGGCGCCGTTTGCGGACGAACTCGCGAAGCTGTTCGCAGCCGAATGGCCGGCGGTGCCGCTGACGCTCGAGGCCCAGCATGACCTTGCCCTCGATGCCGATCCCGACCTGCTCGCGCAGGTGTTGATCAATCTCCTGCGCAATGCCGCCCAGGCTGCGTTGCGCGGCACCTCGGACGCTTGGGTGCGGCTCGGCTTCACCAATGTGGGCGGGCATCTCTGGATCGAGGTCGAGGACAGCGGTGCGGGCGTTCCCGCCAATCTGCGCCGCGACATCTTCCTGCCTTTCTTCACCACGCGCGCTGAAGGCACCGGCGTAGGTCTCAACCTCGCGCGACAGGTGGTGGTCGCGCACGGTGGCTCGATCGACATTGTCGACGGCGATGCGGGCGGCGCCTTGTTCAGGATCATTCTGTAGCGCGGGTCGCCATTGCGGGTTCCTCGACGGGGCGGGCGGTCGGAATCGCTGCCGGCACCGATATTGCGGAAACTACATAGGATGAGCGCAACCGTGCGATAAGCAGTGTATGCGATCCTTCACTGGTCTCGAATCACGATCCAGAACCGTCTACGTGTTTCCCCGGAGCAGACGGATGAACCTGGTCCAATAGCCTTTTCGCGGGGAAGTTCTGCACATCGGGATCGGCTTCATGGCCTCACGGGAATTGCTCGTCTTGATCGCGCGGGACACCGGGTTGCGGAGCGCGCTGATCGCGCGGCTGTCGCTCGCCGGGGAAAGCGTCGTGACGCTCGACGGCGATCCGGGGGATCCGGTGCTCGACCGGATCGCGCCGCCGCCGAAAATTCTCATCGTCGATTCGGAATCGCTCGGCGATTCGCTTCAACTGCTGCTCGACAGTCGAAAATGGGTGCGCATCATCATCCTGGCTGACCGGGCGGAAGAGATCGTCCTGGATCGCGTGTGCGCGGTCGATCGCCGTGAAGCGCTCTCCGCCGTCGGGCATGCGTTGATGCGCCAGCGCCTCCTCGTTCAGGCGTGAGGAATCAACCCTGCTGCAAAGGCAATGCGAAGCGCCTCGGGCAGGCTTCGCACGCCAAGCTTGGCCATCAGGTTCGCCCGATAAATCTCGACGGTGCGCGGGCTGATATCGAGCTCATAGGCAATCACCTTGTTGGCTTTTCCTTCAATCAACCCCATCAATACGTCGCGCTCACGTGGAGAAAGCCCGCTGACCTTGGCCATGGCCTGCTCGGCCTGCGCGGTGGATGCGCCGGCCTCCGCTAGCCGTGAAAAAGCGGCCTCGATGACCTGGAGCAGCGTTTCGGCTTCATAGGGCTTTTCCAGGAAATCAAGGGCGCCGACCTTCATCGCCGCCACGGCCACCCCGACATTGCCCTTGCCGGTCAGGACGACTGACGCGAATTTCTTCGGATCGGTCCGACCGAGCGCCTCCAGGACGTCAATGCCGTTTGAACCCGGCATGTGAAAATCGAGCAGCAAGACACCCGGATCGAGCGCACCGGCATCGTCGAGAAATGCGTCGCCGCTGCGGAAACTCCGGATGGCGAGGTTCGATTGCACCGACAACAGGCTGTGAAGCGATGCCCGCACCGCGTCGTCGTCATCGACCAGATAGATATTACGCATCATGCGCCGATCTCCCCAAAAGTGGGCAAGGTGAAACGAAATACCGCTCCCCGGCCATGTCGATTCTCCGCAACAAGCGACCCGCCATGGGCCTCGACGATGCGCACCGAGATCGAAAGGCCCACTCCCATCGCAGTACCGCCCTTGCTCGTGGCGAAGCGCGAACAGAGATTTTTGCTCAACGCATCGGGCAGGCCCGGCCCGCTGTCGGTCACCGAAATCTCGACCATGTCGCCCTCGACCGGCCGCGAGGCGATGACGATCTCCCGCGTACTCCGCGGCTGGTCGCGCATCGCTTCGACGGCATTTCGGAGCAGATTGACGATCACCTGCTGCACCTGGATGCGATCGGCAAAGATCATGTCGGCCGCCGGGTCCAGACGATAGGAGAGCCTGACATCGTAGCGGGCGGTCCCGAACAGGACCAGTGCGACCGCTTCGCGCACCACGAGGCCAAGCGATTCGGGGCGCAACTCGCTGTCGCGTTTCGTGAGGAAGTCACGCAGCCGCCTGACGATCTGGCCCGAGCGTAATGTCTGCTCCTCGCCCATCCGCAACAGATCGGCGACCTGGGCGCCATTCTCGCCCCGCTCGATCAGCATCCGCGCAGCGGCGAGGAAATTGGCCGCCGCGCTGAGCGGCTGGTTCAATTCATGGGCAAGATCGGCGGCAAGTTCGCTCATTGCGCTCTGGCGGCCGATATGGGCGAGTTCGGCGTTGAGTTCGTTGAGCCGCTGCTCCGCCGCCAGTCGATCGGAAACGTCGCGGATCACGCCGGTAAAGATGCGCTCTTCGCCCAACCGCGCTTCGCCGACATTCATCTCGATCGGGAACAGAGATCCGTCAGCGCGGCGCGCTGTCAGTTCGCGCGTACTGCCGATCGCGTGTCGCTCGCCCGTCACCAGATAGCGAGCGATCGAGTCGTCATGCGCCGCCGCGACGGCATCCGGCATCAGCAGTTTGATATTGCAGCCGATCGCGGCGTCGCTGTCGATGCCGAACATCCTCTCCGCCGCCGCGCTGAAACTGCGGATCATCCCGGCTTCGTCGATGACGATGGTCGCGTCCGGCACGGTGTCGATGATCGACCTCAATTGCTGCGCGGCCTCGCGCTCCTTGCGTTCAGTGACGTCGATATTGGCGGCGATGACTGTGGTGAGGGTACCCGCTGAATCATAGAGGCATCGCGCTGATCCCTCGATTGTGCGCATCACGCCGTTTGCGCCGCGGAAGCGATACTGAAAGCTGATCCGCTTATCATGGTTGGCGGCTGCGCGGGCCACACTGGCCATGATTCCCTGTGTATCTGCCGGTTCGATCAGCGCCTCCCATTGCGCGAACGTGGCAAGGCTGCCGGGGGTGAGGCCAAGCCGCTGCTCCGATCCCGGCGACCATTCGAGCCGGCCGCTCGCAATATCCCAGTGCGATACACCGAGCTGTTGGGCCTCAGCGGCTATCGCCAGCCGCGCCTCGCTCTCCCGCAGCGCGGTTTCGGCACGCACCCGGTCCGAAATGTCGAGCATCTTGACCACAAGCAGTGGTTCGCGATCCGCCCGGTCAAGAACATGGGTCCGCTCGAGCACGCTGATCTCGGCCTGATCGCGTCGAGTTTCGACAAGCTCCCGCTCGGTCGAGCCTGACGGAGATGGCCGGTCACCGTCGCCGCCCTGCGCCCAACGTGAATGCAGCAGATCATCCTTCTTGCGACCGATCGCTTCTGCTGCGGACCAGCCGTAAAGCTGTTCGCAGCCACGCGACCAATGGGTGATCTCGCCGTCCGGCTTGGTCAGGGCGATCGCGGCAACATCGAGCGCGGTTGTGATTTCCCTGAGCGCGGCCTGCTGGTTCGCGAGGCGATCGACCGACACCCATATCAGCAAGCCGATGATCGTGACATTGGCGAGCGCCGCCAGCAGGTCGCTTTCCGGATAGACGATCGATTCCGGCGTCGCGCCCCAGCGTGCGATGACTGTCGGCAAGATCGGCAACGCGATGACCACCGGCAGGAGCAGCCAGACCACGGGCTTTCGCACTGGTCGGTTCGCCAGCAGCGCTATCCATCCGGCGCGGTGTCGCCACAGGAGGAACGCCATCGAGAGTGTGATGGTGGTCAGGCTGCCGGGAAGCGGCCCGATGAAAAACCGCAACGCCTTTTCATGACTAGGCGTGACAAGCAGCAACAAGGCAACCGAGGCCAAGCCGAAGCAGAACGCGGTCGAGGCGAACAAGGTCGCCAACTCGGTCGCCGCGTGGCTTCTGCGCGCGGCAGTGAGCAGCGCCAGCCCGAGCAGGCCAAGGGTCACGATCGAGTTTACCTCAGGGCGCCCCGGGTTTCCGGCGGGTAGCAGACTGACCTGATCGGCGAACAGAAGCGTGTCGATGCCGAGAGAGATGCGGACCAAGCCTTCGGCCAGAGCGCAGACGGCGATGAGCAAGGGAATAGCCAGAAGAAAAGGCGCCAATCGGGGCAGCAGGATCGTCGCACCAAATCCGATGACGAGGAAGAAATATGCCACCGCCGTCAACGGCCACATCGGGTATCCGCTAATGCCGAACGTTCTGAGCGCCGCTGTGTCGAACCACCATCCGGCAAAACACAAGATGCTGAACAGACCGGCCATTGCGATAAGGCCGAAAACGATTTTCTGTTCCGACCTTTGATCGTTCACGCTCGCCCGCCTGATGCTGCGCGCAATCTGCCCCGCTCTCCCAAGGGCAAAACGCGCGTTTCAAGAACGGACGATAACAGACTTGAAACAGAACGCCAAAAGATCATGGAGAGGAGGTAAAGGAGAGAATATAACCGGAATGAAGGTTTGACGGCTGGCCCGGCTATGGCCGTTTATAGAAATGCCTTTCGTGGGCCATTTCTGACATATGCTGGATCGAATCGAGAGTCGTTTGGATTCTATTAGATTCAGATTTTCAGTATTATTTCGTTTCGATGGGAAGGACGATGAAGATAATCACATAATTTCCAGTATAACGTGACGGCGGTTATGTATAGAAAATCGTAAATCAAGGAGGGGTCCGGCCATTTTTCGAGTCGGCGGAGCATCAGACCGTGCTTACTGAATTGATTTATATCAGTACTCCTCCAGACGACGCGAAATCCCCTGGGGACGGTCTTCCAGTTGGTCGTTTGCGGTTCCACCGATCGGATCATGTCGCGGCCGCATCGCCGGCATATGCTGAAGGCGAAGCCCTGATTGTGCTGCACGTACGGCGCAGCGGCGTGATTCAGCAGAGTGCAGAGAAGGGTCATGGCGTTCCTCGTCAACGATGCGAAGCTTGAGGTGGAAGGTTGCGAGCGCGATGAGGTCGGCGTCGGCACTTTCCAGCACGAGATCGAGATCCCAGATCTCAAAGCGCTGCCCGGTCGCAACCAGCATCGCTGAACTGCCAATCTGCCCGGATTGTCGCATCGGCGGCGCCAACGTGATCATGCCGTCCGGCGTGAGTACGATCTGCTCGACCAGCCCGAAGGCGCGGCGCAGGCGTGAATAATGCGCCTCGGGCTTTGCGCCCAGGAAGGATGTCCGGCGTGTCTCTAGATCCCATTGCTGCTGGGCTGCGAAGATTCGGTCATAGACGACGAGGCAAGGCGATTCTTCATGCATTCCGACCAGCAGCCTGCCGTCCGGGGATCGAGCCAGTGCGGTTTCGCGGAAGCTGCGCGGCAGGAGGATTTCGCCACCGCCTGTCACTTCACAAATGGCGCTTCCGATGAAGAGTTCGTCCATTTTCCCGAGTCCCCGATTGCCGATCGGTCATGGTTAAAGACTCGTGATGGTCAGGGCGTAGTGCGTAAAACTACAGTGTCGTGATGACCCTTATCGGGGATTCTGCGTAGTATGGACGCCTTCCTGGTCTCCTCGATATTCTGACTGAGCATCGGGAGCGCTATTCGCGCGGGCCCGGCTCAGATCGCACTCTGCACGTCCGGGCCCGAGAATCCCTTATACCAAGTCCCATTAGTCAGAACTCCTTAGCCCAGCCGCGCATGCCGATGGACATGATGC
>NZ_BAAAEH010000036.1:0-84583 GCF_039522915.1 Sphingomonas oligophenolica | reverse complement strand
ATCTTGAATCAATACCCAGCGCCCTTGGCAACCCTTCGCGAGTCATCCCCTCAGGGACTTGGTATTAATCTGAATGACAAGAAAAGCTGGCATAATTTTTGCCCCATTCAACAGAGTTGAGTAACGAAACCGCGGGCCACGATCGCACGGCGACCTATTGACGACCTAACCGTTGACCGAATGCATCATTACGGGATAGCGCTCGCCGGCTGCGGCATCGGGTGGGAACACAGCATCAATTTCCGCCATCTCTGCTTCAGTCGGTTCGATGTCCACAGCGTCAGCATTGTCCTCGATATATTTCCGCCGCTTGGTTCCTGGTATCGGGAGGATGTACGATCGATTTGCAAGCACCCATGCCAATACCAACTGCGAGGCAGCGACTACCTTCCTTTGGCGAACGCCTTTGTCTTTTCAACGAGCCTGAGGTTTACATCGAAGTTGGTGCTCTAACTGGCAACATGGATGAAAGTTTAAGCGAAGCCGTCAGACGGCGGCCCGGGTTTGACGCACGCGCTCTGGACCCGATCCGGAGGCTTGGCCTGTAGCCAGACCTCCGGGGTGGGGTAGAACAGCTATTTCGCAGGCGTCAGCCGGGCGAGCTCCGCGGCGGCCATGGCGATTTGCTCAGCCGAGAAATGCTGTTCCAGGATTGGACGCAGCTCATTCAGCGACCGGGTCTTGAGCTCGGCAAAGCGCTCATGCGCGGTCATCCCGGGAAAGTTCGTGTCAAGGATCGCCTTGGCGCGCGGGTCGGCGACGATCACCTCCACCGGGGTATCCATGGTGTAGCCGCCGGCGACCGCCGACTGAGCCGATGGCGGAACGGCGGCCTGGGGCGCGGCGATAGCGGCCGCCGGTATGAGCGCTGCGGAAGCGAGGACAAGGACATTCATATGATTCTCCGTCAGGATTAATGTGGGGCGTGTCACGCTGGGGTTGATCGGGACACCGAAGATCATCATTCGCCGCCGCGCCCGAGCGGCATTCTCCTTCGATCTGCTGTGGTCGGCAGGATTGGCGCCTTTAAGGTCTGCACAGTTGACCACCCTGGATTCTGCTCGGAAGTGAGTGTATTATGCACGTTTAGAATCCCTGTTTGCATCATGTCAACAAACATGTGCATAGAGCACTCATATCAATAGCGAGGCGGGCGGAAGTGGCCGGGAAGACAAAGGATGACTTTCGCGAACTGCACGGCGCGATGGTCGATCTGTTTGCGCTGATGAGCCGGCCCCAGCGCGACGATACAGTGCTTCGGGCGGCAGGCATCACCCTTGATCGCGCGCTATATCCGCTTCTGATCGGCATCGGCCGCTTTGGCCCGATCGGCATCGTCGAGCTGTCGGAGCGGGTGGGACGCGATTACACCACCGTGAGCCGCCAGGTGACAAAGCTTGAGTCCCTTTTGCTGGTCGAGCGCAAGCCCGGCGCGGCAGACCGCCGCGTGAGCGAAGTGATCCCCACCGCAAAGGGGCGGGACCTGATCGAGACGCTCGATGCCGCGCGGCAGCGTCTTGCCGCCCCGGTCCTCGAGCACTGGCCTGACGCGGATTTCAAGGACCTCGCAAGGCTGCTGCGACGCTTCGTCGATGATCTCGGAAAAATCCCGCAGGGCGAGCGCGGCGCGGCGGGCGATCGCGACGGGAATGGCTAGCACGCGCACGTTTTGCCCAACCCGCCGGCCCCGTTCGCCCGCGCGGCGGCGAACCAGTGCCTAATCAGAAGCTTGCCGACGCCGGGTCTTGCCTTGGTGCGTACACGCTAACGATCTGGTTTGGCGCGCCGCGCCCCTAATCTGGCGGCGGCTGTCACTGGGCAGGATTGCCTGCCGGGTTAGGTCTGGCCGTCGCGTTCCCGATCGCGCGGCGCAGATGTGGGCGATCCGATGCCGCAACGGCACGACGCCTCCGCCCGGTGGCAAGCAGCACGAAGTGTCGCACGGGCGAATTCAGATCGACGGGGGGAGATGAAGATGAAGGCCAAGTTCCTGCTGTCGACTGCGTGCTTGCTGACCACTATCGCCGGCGCTGCCCAAGCCCAGGACCGGCCAGGCGGCACCGCAGGCCAACAGCCCGCAACCGATTCTAGGTCGGACGGCCAGGAAGCCGATACACGCGAGATCGTCATTGTCGCGCGCAAGCAGGGCGAGACCGCGATCCGCGCGCCGGCGACGATTGCGATCGCGGATAGCCAGCTGGTCCGCAGTCAGAATATCACCAGTGCCAACCAGCTGACGGGAATCGTGCCGGGCGTGGTCACCCAGCAAGGAACGTCCGGGTCTTCGGTCGCCATTCGCGGCATGTCGTCCTCGTCTGCGGATCCCAGTATTGAATCGTCCGTGCCGACCTATGTCGACGGCGTCTATTTCGGCCGCACGCGCGACCTCGTCATGCCGATCTACGATGTGGATCACATCGAGGTGATCAAGGGCACCCAGTCGACCCTGCTCGGCAAGAATACCAGCCTTGGGGCGCTGAGCATCGTCAACCGGCGGCCGGGTAAGGACTTCGGATACGACCTGACCTATGGCCACAGCTTCGGCATCGGGGGCGACCAGGCGCAGGGCGCCATCAACATGCCGATCGGCGGCGGCTTCGCCATCCGGGCGGCCGCCCTGCTCAATCACGAGGGTGGCTATGTCCGCAACGCCTATGTCGGGCGCTACGAGCGTCAGGTCCGAGAGGTCTCCGGGCGCATCACACTGAGTGGCAACGTCACGTCCGACGGCAGCATCGCGCTGATCTATCAGCACGACGATCGCCGGCTGAAGGGGCAATATTTCGAAGTGCTGGCCGATCCGGCGGGGGCAATCACCCGCCGCGCGGGCCTGCTCGGACAGACGAATTTCGAAGCCGTCGGCAATGACGTGAACTATAATGGCAGCGACGCTGTCGGCGCCGACACCGTGGCGGGGCCCCTGCCCTTCGACAACCAGGTCGGGAACAAGGCGACGGCGATCCTCAGCTTTGATCTGGGTGGCGCAAGGCTGACGTCGCAGAGCGCCTATGTCGAATGGAAGTCGCTGCGCGATACCGACGCCGACTTCACCCGCGCGAATCTGCTGGATCTGCGCGACGGCGAGAACAATCGCGTGATATCCCAAGAGGTTCGACTCGCCTCCGACACCGCCCGGCCGTTCTCCTATCTTGTCGGTGCCTATTATTATCACAACGACTGGACACTGAACCGCATCCTGACGGGTCAGTCGGGCGGCGGCGTCTTCCCGCTCGTCGGCTTCTCGAACACCAACCTCAATGTCCGCACCGACGCCATCTCCGGTTTTGCCTCGGCCAGGTACGCCATCACCGACACGCTCACCTTCTCGGCGGGCATTCGCTACACGCACGAGGACAAGACCGCGACCTACGACCGCAGCTCGGCCGGGTTCTTCGCCGCGCCGACCCAGTCGCCGGCCATCCCGCACACCACGGCGCCGAAGATCGGCGCCGGCGACATCGGCGGCGATCTCGGCGTCCAGTGGCACCCGACCGCTTCGACGATGCTCTACGCGTCCTGGTCGCGGGGAACGAAGAGCGGCGGCTTTCAGGCGAACCCGACGACTCTCGCCGCCGCGCAGTTCACCGAAGAGGTGGCCTATACGACCGAGGTCGGGGCGAAAGTCGATCTCGGGAGGCGCGGCTTTGCGACGATCGCTGCGTTCAACACCGCCGTGAAGGGATTCCAGGTTGGGCGCACGCAGGTTGTCGCCGGCCTATCGCAGACGGTTATCGGCAATGCGGATGTGCTTTCGCGGGGCGCGGAGGCCAGTACCTCGCTTCGGATCGTCAATGGCCTGTGGGTCGATGGTAACGTGGTCTATGACGACTCCCACTTTACCAAGGACTTCCCGGCGGGCGCCACGCCGCTCGTGGCCTATGCCGGCATGCCGTTGCAGCGCGCGCCGAAATGGACCGCCATGGGAGCGGTGCGCTATCAAGGCGACCTGAGCAGCACGGTCCGTTTGCGCGCCCGGGCTGCGGTCAACTATTCGAGCGAATATGATCTACAATACCGCGCGTCCGATCCGCTCGCGCCTAAATCGCTGGAACATGCTCAGATCGATGCCTCCATCGCCCTGCTTCACACAGGTACGGGGATCGAGGTCGCCGTGATCGGCACGAATCTCACCGATAAGCGCTACGCCTATTTCACCTCTTCGATCAGCGCGGGCGGCAGCGCCTATTTCGGAAGCCTCAATCGCCCCCGCACCGTGGCGCTGCAGCTCTCGATCAGGCGCTGACCCCGGCATCGCGCGAGCTCGCGCTCGCGCGAAAAGGCGGCCGGGCCGACCGCGACCGGCCGAAGACCGGTTCACGATGCGAGCGCCCGCTGCTTGAGAAATGGCGCGCCGCGGCGGCTTGGGCAGTGCGAGACAGGGAGCATCCCAGGGCGGCGGAGCCGGGCGCGACGCGAGAGCGCCAGCCTGCCGGGCGGCGACCGGCTCAGCCAAAGGCCGGCAGTCGATCCCCTCCTTTGCGGTCCCTCGCTAGCGAAGCGCTATCCGGCCGCCGTGAGCAGACGTAGCGCATTGCCCGCCTCGATGGCTGCCAGAAGCCGCCTGTCGTCGATCGCCGCCGCAAGCGCGCGCGCCTGGGCCGCAGGTGGACCGAACGGCTTGTCGGAGCCGAAAAGGATTCGCGTCGGGTCGGCCAGGGCGAGCAGCGCGGTCAACGGCACCCGGCTTGCCGCCTGGGCCGTGTCGAACCAGGCCTTGCGCAACTGCACCTCGGCGTCGCGCAGAACCGTGCCGTCCGCCCCGGGCCGCCCGGTACCGTTGAAGCGCGCCACGAGCATCGGGACCGGTCCTCCACCGTGGGACAGGATGAAGCGGATATTGGGCCAACGGTCGAATGCCCCGTTCCGCCAGAGCGAGAAGGCGGCGCGCGCCGTATCGAAGGGGAGCTCGAGCGACATCGAGGGCGCCTTGATGCAGGAACAGGCTAGGTCGGGATGGACGAAGACGATGGCCCTGCGTCGGTTGAGCTCGTCCCAGACCGGCGCGAAGGCGCTATCGCCAAGCCATGCCTTGCCGGCATAGGAAGTCATGACCCTGACGCCATCGACCTTGAGCTGGTCGAGGCTGTAGGAGATCTCGGCCAGGGCCCCGTCGACATCGGTCAGCGGCGGCAGCGCCGCGAGCACGCCGAAGCGGCCCGCATGGTCGCTCCGCACCTTCGCGAAATAGTCGTTGCACAGCCGGGCGAGACGGCGCTGGCTCGCGGTATCGTCAGCCCAGAATACCGGATTGGCGAAGGATATGACGGCTGTCTCGACCCCCTCGCTCTCGAGGATGTCCACAGCGCGCGCCGCATCCCAGTCTCGAACCCCCGCTAGGCTCCGGACCTGTTCGGCAAGGGAGTTCGCACCGGCGAGCACCTGCGGAGGGTAGATGTGGTAATGTACGTCGACGATCTTCGACGCCGGCGCGGAACCAGGCCCTGCAGCCAATAGCGCCGAACTGCCCCCCATCGCTACCGCGGCACCGGTTGCTCCCATAGCCAGGAATTGGCGGCGGCTCGCGCTGCATCCGCAATGGTCATGGCCGCTCGCTCGATGACGGGCAAACATCATTCGACACCTCGCTCCGCGGGCGCCGGGATGACGCTCTGCGCACGCGAATTTGATTGCATGTGTCCTACACATAATTCAACCAATATCGACGAAGCGACACATTGGTTGCAATTGGTTGGACGAGCATTAGCAGGGAGGGAGCAGTATGAGCACACGGGCGGGCCCATCGGCCGAAGGGGCGAACCTGACACCGATCGCGTTGCTCGTCGCCTCGATCCTGTTCATCCAGAATCTCGACGGCGCAGTCATCGTGACGTCCCTCCCGCAGATGGCCGGCTCGCTCGGCGCGTCGACCGTCGCGCTGAACACGGGAATAACTGCCTATTTCATCGCGACCGCCGCTTTCATTCCGCTGAGCGGGTGGATCACGGACCGGCTCGGCGCGAAACTGGTGCTGGCGGGCGCCATATTGGTTTTCAGTCTCGGGTCCGCGGGTTGCGCCGCGGCAGGCACGCTTCCCGAGTTCATCTGCGCCCGAGTTATCCAGGGGATTGGCGGCGCGATGATGATGCCGGTGGGAAGGATCGTGGTGCTGCGAACCGCACGCAAGGACCAGTTGCTCGCTGCGACATCCCTTATCACATGGCCAGCGCTGCTCGCGCCGGTGGTCGGCCCGATCATCGGCGGGGCAATCACGACCTGGCTCAACTGGCGCTGGAACTTTCTCATCAACCTGCCGCTGGGATGTATCGCCATCGGCCTCGTCTTCTGGCTTGTCCCGGACGAGAAGGAACCAGGGCGCCGCTCGCTCGATGTCACCGGGCTGATATTGTGCTCATTTGCGCTGAGCTTGCTGATCTACGCCCTGGACGGGCTTGCGACCGAGTCGCCCATCGCCTTGCCATTGGTGGTCCTGTTGCTCGGCTGCGGTTCTGGCCTGGCGGCGACCCGATGGTTCGGTAAGGCCGCGACACCACTCCTGGATCTCTCCTCGCTGAAGGTGAGGAGTTTCAAGATCGCAGTGGTCGACGCCGGCAACCTGATCAGGCTTTCAATCAGCGCGACTCCGTTCCTGCTGGCACTGATGCTTCAGACAGTGTGGAAGCTGAATCCGCTCGAAACCGGGACCGTGCTGCTGGTCTATTTCGTGGGAAATCTGGCGATGAAGACGGTGACCTCGCCCCTTTTGCGGCTTTTGGGTTTCCGCCCGCTGCTTTTTGCGAACGGCATCGCCGTCGCGCTGTCGATCGCAGCGATTCCGCTCCTCTCCTGGTCCCACCTCACCGCCCTGTCGGTCGCGCTGCTCCTGTTTGCGGGCGCTGCGCGCTCAATGCAGTTCACCGCGATCAACACGTTGACTTTCGCGGACATTCCCAAGCAGCACACAGCGTCCTCCTCGACTCTGGCGAGCATGATGCAACAACTCTCCATGGCGCTTGGCGTCGCACTGGCCGCGATCTGCCTGCGCGTGGGGATCGCAGTGCGGGGGGCAGCCACCCCCGACGCGAGCGACTTTGCCGCCGCGTATCTCGTGACGGCCCTATGCGCTCTGGCCGGCGCGCTGCTGACGCTTCGTCTCGCAGGAGATGCCGGAGCGGAGGTGCGGGGGCGCCCGGTCGGAAAGCCAAGCTAGGCGTCGGCGGCGGGCGACTCACGGTGCGCGCCAATGCTGCCCCTCTCAAGCGGCCGGTTGCTGTGCCCGGGACGCCGGTGCGGAAGCGGCCGAACGCCGTCAATGCTAGGACCCGTCAGCCCCGCTCAATATGTGTGTTATGCACGTTTCTCGTTGACAGGATTCGCCGATCCATAATATGTGCATCCTACACATAGGAGCTCCATATGGAATGCGTGACCGAAACAGACGTGCTGATCAGCGGCGCAGGCGCCGCCGGACTTACACTCGCGATAGAACTTGCCCGGCGCGGAGTACGCTTTCGGCTGATCGACAAGCTGCCCACCCCCTTTCCGGGCTCGCGCGGCAAGGGTATTCAGCCGCGCAGCCAGGAGATTTTTGAAGATCTCGGCATCCTCAACCGCGTTGTCGCGGCCGGCGGCCTATATCCGCCGCAGCGCGAATATCATGACGATGGGAGCTATGAGGAGTCGCTGGTCGTCGAGGACGTCGCGCCCTCGCCGGCCGAACCCTATCATCTGGCCTTGCTGGTGCCGCAGTTCCTGACCGAGCGCGTGATGCGCGAGCGCCTGGCCGAACTCGGCCATGCGCCGGAATTCGGCGTTGAGATGACCGGCTTCGAGCAGGACGAGCATGGCGTCGTCGCGACTCTGCAAACCGCGCACGGCCCCGAGCGAGTCCGCGCGCGATACCTGGTCGGCTGTGACGGTGGGCGCAGCTTCGTCCGCTCCACCCTGCAGCTCGATTTCCCCGGCAAGACGCTTGGTGTGCGCGCCGTCGTCGCCGACATTGTCCTGCACGGGCTGTCGCGCGACGCGTGGCACCGCTTCAACGAAGGCGATATGGACAAGCAGGTATCGCTTTGCCCGCTTCCCGGCACGCCCTTCTTCCAGCTCCAGGCCCCGATCCCGCTGGAGGGCGATATCGACCTGTCGGCAGCCGGGCTGCAGGCGTTTCTCGACACGCGCCTGGCCGGCAATGAACTCCGGGTCGAGAGCGTGTCCTGGGCATCGGCCTACCATATGAACGCGCGCCTCGCGGATCGCTACCGGGTCGGACGGATCTTTCTCGCGGGAGACGCCGCGCATATTCATCCGCCCACCGGTGGCCAGGGCCTCAATACGGGCGTGCAGGACGCCTATAATCTCGGCTGGAAGCTAGCCGCAGACCTTGCCGGTGCTCCAGCGTCGATGCTCGACAGCTATGAGGAGGAGCGCCGCCCGGTCGCAGCCGCGATGCTCGGCCTGTCGACCAAGTTGCTCGACGCGGCAAAACAGGGCGAAATGCGCCGCGGCCGCGAGGTTCACCAGCTCGACATCGGCTATCCGGATTCGCCGCTTTCCTTCGAGATGCCGGCACGTTCGGGCGTCCTGCTTGCCGGCGACCGTGCGCCGGACGCGCCCCTCGCGGGCGCGGCGGGACAGGATTGCCGCCTGTTCGACCTTCTTAAGGGACCGCAATGGACGCTCCTGGGATATGAGCCCGGCGACGCGCGCTTCGCCGCGCGCGCTGGCCTGCACATCCATCGCATCGGCACGCACGAAGCTATCGTCGATGTGGAGCGACATTTCGAGCATGCCTATGGCCTGTCAAAGGGTGATTGGGTGCTCGTGCGTCCAGACGGCTATGTCGCGGCGATCGTCGACGCAGCGAACCTAGCGGCCCTGGAGGGCTTTCTCTGCTCGATGGGCGCTTCTGCACGGGTGCAGGCGCCTACCGAGTGAGAAATGTTCCCGGTTAGGGGTAGTTCGGCGCCCAGGCCGCGCGTCATAACCCTGGCACAAAAGTACGCCGGCGCGAATGTTCCTACGCGCCGCCTCCGCACGCGCCCGCGTCGGCCGGCCCCGGCGCGCGCCACCGGAGCGGCTGACTCTTCCAGGCGCTGGTGCGACTCTCGTCGTCCCGTCCTGCAGCTTCCCCGGCAAGGCGGCGAACGGCGATGAACAGTACCAGACCGGCCGCCATTCGGCACCGTGTCCTCTGGTCCATCGGGTAGCCTCAATGCCCCGCGAAGCAATAAAGCAGCCCGGCGCCCCCCCGGCTTCGGAACGCCTCGGGGCTGCATCCCTTGGTCGCATGCGATGAGTTCCACGATGTACCGGTCGGACTGGTGGCCGGGCCCGCCCGGTCGTGATGCCCCATCTGCATGTTGCCCTCCGAGCTCGACGTGTAGTTGTGGCAGGTGCGATCCTCGCCAGCCGGGAAGGCCATGCCTTGGGTCGTCGACCCGGTCAGGATATCGTGCATCGGCGGGGTGTCAGTGCGGCCGTTCACGCGCGCGCCATATTCGTCGAGCGCCGTGTCATGGGCGATGTGGTTCGTGGCATGCAGCTCCTCCAGGTCCCGTGCAACAACGACACCGTTCGCATTGCGCCAGGGGCCGCGGCCGATCCTATCGCGGGCATTGATCGCCGGTGCGGCCGCGTCGGCCTGGGTGCTGAGATAGGCATGCCAATCGCGCCGCCGCGATCCCGCCGCCTTTGCCAGCACCGCGCAATAGGCATCGGCGCCCTCTAGCCCCCCCAGATCGCCGCCCTTGCCGGGGGCGACATGCGTAACGAAAAAACTCATATGCCGAGAATCGGCACCGGCGAGCGCCGCGCCGGCCGCGCCCACCGCCCCGAGTACGACCAGCGAAAGCACCGTTCCGACGACCCGCATGGCGCGTCCTCCCCGCCTCATGGCAACAGCTCCGAAATCGGGTGCTCGGCTGCGTCGCGCATCAACTCATTGTCGGAGCGCTTGGCGTAAACTGCTGTTAGCCTGCGCACCTCGCGCATGAACGCGCGCGCCGGCAGCTTCTCGCCCTCAAGCCGGGCGACGGCGTCACGCTCGGCTAAGTCACCCATCCTCTTCCATTGCCGCGACCGGGCCGATGAAAGGCGAAGGCGCATGCCGCCCGTCGCTGCATAGGCATCGCGCGCACTTGCTCCCTCGCGGCCATAGAAGACCTGTGTCTCAGCCTGCGCCTCGGCGCGCAGCCAGGCGTTCAATATTGTGCGCAGATCGGGCGGGAGCTGGCGGTAAAAGGCGGGGCTCATGCAATATTCCAGATTGGTGCGGCCGAGATCACCCTCCAGCGCGAACTTCGCTTCGCCCGTGATACCGTACACCTGCGCGGCGGCATCGGTGATCGCGACGCCTTGCAGACGCCCACCCGCAATGGCCTCGCGAACCTGCGGGCTCGGCATCAGTGCCGGACGCGCGCCGACCGCCCGCAGGAAATCGGCCTGAACCCCGTCAGCGGACGCAATGGAAAGGCCCACGATGTCGGCCTCCGGGTCCGGGCGCGCTCGCAGGTACAATTGCGCCGGCCCGGTCGCCTTCATGCGGGCAATCATCACCCCGTTCCGCGCAAAGTCGGCGTTGAACCAGCGGGCGTAAAGCCGCTCCGATACCGCCGTGGCCACAGCGGCGTTGGGGAACAGCCCGGGAAGGTCGAGGAGCGTGAGCAACCGAAAACCGCGCTTGTCCGCTTCGAGGCTGGCGTAGCAGGCGGTCATGTCGGTCCGACCATTGGCCAGCGCAGCCCAGCCATCCGCGAGCGAGTGTGCGTTGCCCTCCCAGCTGGGCGCGACGAGGAGCTTGCCGCGGGACATGCGGCGCAGGACCTCGAAGGCTGGGATGAACACGTCCCGCACGACGCTCGCATTTGCAGGATTGTGCGCCGAGAAGCGCATCGTGATCGGCGGTCCGTCATAGGTGACCCGCGCTGCCCAGGGCGCTGCGAAACGGCCGTCCAGCCAGTCCTGCGCGACGCTTGTGCGCGCTCGCCACTGCGCCACCGTGCCACGCTCGTCGGACAGCGCCCGTGCCTGGGCGGCTGGCGCCAGGGCGAGCGACGCCCCCACGAGGAATGCGAGAAAGCTTCGCCGCATCGTTCAGGCCCTGGGCCAGTGGCGGCGAAGCGCCGGCAGTGTCCACTGTCTGACGCCCGCGCGCGCGAAGGTCGGATTCCCGAGCGTCGGGCTGGATAGCAGGTACAGGCCACTCGATGTCGAGGCCCAGATCAGGCGCCGGTCCCACTCGACAAAGACGCCGTCGGTGTCGCGATTGTAGGATCCGGGCCTGTCGAGCGAGCCCATCTGGGGCGGCACGAAGAAGCCGGTGATCCGCGGATCTGCCGGATTGGAGATATCATAGCACTGCAGGCCGGCATCGAAATAGGTATAGCAGGTGAAGTTCGGCGCGGCCTGGCCGGGAGCCTTTTGGTGGGGTGCATTATGCGGGCCGAAGCGGCCGCGCTTCTGGCAGTAATCGGCAAAGGGCGCGCCGGCCGGCGGCTTGGGAACCGGCAGCTTCGCCACCATCTTCAACCTTGCGGGATCGCGCGCGTCCAGCACATAGCTGTTGTACCAAGAGCCCTTGCATTCGGTACCGATCATCTCCGGACTGACCATGACGATCCCGCGGTCGATATGCGCCACGTCGACCGTATGGAACTTGATCCCTCCCCCATCCGGGTCCGGGGAATTCCAGGTGCCGACGAGCCGCGGCTTCGTGACGTCCGACAGGTCGTGGACGCGGACACCGAGCACGGACCAGGCGCCATAGCCCAGCCGGCCGCCGTCCTCGACATTCTCCGGCACGATGAAGCCGCCATGGAATGATGGCGACGCCTTGCCACCGCCCGCCCAGGCGAACTCGCGATACTCTGCCTCCTCACCCCTGCGCTGGCCCGGCACCCAGATGTTCGACACGAATTTCGGGTGCGCCGGATCCAGGATGTCGATGATCTGCACGCCGTTCGCCCGCCCCAGTTCATATCCGGTGAAGCTGTTGTCCGGGGAGGTGTCGAGATAGGCATAGCGCCCGCCGGTATAGAAGTTGCGGTGCGTGCCCGTACCCTCCTGCAGCGCTCGGCCGGGATCGCCCTGGTCACAGCTCCACTCAGAGAGGAGAAGGGTTTTTGACGGATCGGTCACGTCGTAAATCCGGATGCCGCGCAGGCCTTTTGCGTTGACGTTGAAACCGCGGGTCATGTCGATCTGCGGCTCGACCGGCGTCACGCTGGTGATCAGGATCCAGCGCCTGATTACATGGTTGTAGCCGATCTGCATCTGGTAGCCGGCGAACAGATTATCGCCGACGACCACGGCATGCAGCGGATCCGTCACGTCGAGGCAGCGCCCCACGACCTTGCGGTCGCCGGTCATGTATGAATGGAACAGATAACGCTTGTCCCCCTGCGTCATGAACTGGAGCTTCGATCCGCAATTCTGACCCGGCATGTAATGCGCGTGGAGGGTCATGCCCTCGATATAAAGCTGGGGATCGAGACGATCCATGACGCTCGGGCCGGGGCCGGTCTGCGCCACGACCGCCTCGCCCAGCGAAAGTGCGGCGAGGCCGGCACCTCCACCCAGCAACACGTCCCGTCTCGTCGGCGCAAACGCCATTCCCGTCTCTCCCTGCGCAAGTGCTGCGGGCACGATTCCCGCCACGGCATCCTTTTCCGCGCGGTAGCAATCGCGCGGTAGCAATAGAGCCGCGGCCGGGCGCTGCCGACAATAGCCACAGCGCGCGTTGGCGCGGGCGGCCCCGTTTTTGGCGGACGCGGCCGCTGATGCTTGGGCCGTTCGCTGGATATTCCGACATCCTGTCCTGGCCGACCAGCCGACCTGACCGTGGCGTCGCCACGGAAGTGATCTCGCGAGCAGGAATTCCTGCCGCGGCGTGGAAGGCCTCACAGGGACAGTCTGGGAGGGGAAAATGACAAGATCTGGTCTTGCCGTCACGGCATCCGCGTTGGCGTTGATCGCCAGCGGCGCACATGCACAGGGAGCTAGCGCCGCGGCGCTCGCGGCCAAGCAGCAGCAGGCGGCCGACGACACCGGCGGCACGGAGAATGACATCATCGTGACCGCCGAGCGGCGCGCACAGCGCCTCGACAAGGTGCCGCTCTCGATCAGCGCGATCAGCGGCGACAAGCTTGAGGAGCAGCAGATACCGCGCGTCCAGGAACTGGTGACGCAAGTGCCGGGCGTTTCGCTGACGCAGAACCGGCTAGGGTCCTACAAGATAGCGATCCGCGGGATCGGTGGCTCCGCAGGCGACAATATCGGCGCGAACCTGAAGGTCGCCGTGTTCGTCGACGACATTTATCTGGCGCGCCAGGGCGCGATGGATCCGACCTTCTTCAACCTCGAGCGGATCGAGATTTTGCGCGGGCCGCAAGGCACGCTCTACGGCAAGAACGCGGTCGCCGGCGCCATCAACATCTATACCCGCCTGCCCAGCGACCAGCTCGACATGCGGGCAGCCGTCGACGTCGGCAATTACGGCACGATCAACTCGCGCGTCCTGCTCTCGGGCCCACTGGGCGGAGACCTGTCGGGCTCGATTGTCGCCGGTCAAAACTATCATTCGGGCTATGGCAAGAATGTCGCGACCGGCAACGACATTACCGGCGGCAAGGCCTGGTTCGGTCGCGCGACGCTGCGCTGGCATCCGGGCGACTGGGACGTGATCCTCTCCGGCGACTATGAGAAGGATCCCGATCAGCCGGCGCGGGGGTTTTATCTCGCCGGCACGGGCTATAGCCCACTCGGGCGCGGACCCTATTTGGGGCCTGCGGGCTTCCACGACGTCTCGAATGATTATGACGATGTCGGCAGCCTCGAGCTCGCCGGCGGGTCCGTGCGCGCGATTCATCGCGGCCGCGACCTGACCTTCACCTCCATAACCGGTTATCGCTGGTCCGATCGATACTTCCAGGCCGATATCGACAACACCGACAGCCGCGTCTCGCATTTCGACTTCAGGGACCGCCAGCGGCAATATTCGGGGAGTTTCAGCGAGGAGCTACGGCTGAGTTCGACCGAGGACGGGTCAGCCACGCTCGACGGCAAGCTGTTCTGGAATCTCGGGGCGTATTTCTTCAGCGAGCATGGCAGCACGGTCGAAACGACGGACGTGGTGCTCGGCGTCAACCGCGAGCAGACGCTGACGACCCGCCTCGGCACGCGCAATTTCGCGGTCTATGGACAGGGTACGTACAACCTCACCGACGCGCTGCACCTCACCGCCGGGCTCCGCTACAACTGGGAGCGCAAGCATGTCGTGCACAGCGCCGCCGGTGTCCCGCTGCTGACCAACGAGCCGTACACGGACATTCCCATCACGAGATCCTGGGACAATCTCTCCCCAAAGCTCACGCTCGATTATTCGGTCACGCAAAACACGATGGTCTATGCGACATATTCGCGCGGCTTCCTGAGCGGCGCGATCAACTCCGGCCCGGCGACCGCCATCCTGGCGGCGACGGAGGCTGCCAACCCCGAGATCGACGACAATTTCGAAATCGGCCTCAAGGGCAAGTGGCTTGACGGACGCCTCCACGCCGGCATCGCCGGCTACTACATCAAATATAAGGATCTGCAGGTGCAGGTCGCCAACCAGGCCGGCCAGGCTGTCACCCGCAACGCGGCGCGGGCGACCAGCAAGGGCTTCGAGGTCGAAGCGGGTTTCGAGCCGCTCGACGCACTGCGGTTCGACTTGAGCTACGCCCATACGAACGCGCGCTATGATCGCTATTGCGCAGGCAGCACCGATGGGCTGCTCACAGGAGCGGCCTGCACATCGAGTGGCGGTACCGACAAGGCCCGTCAGCGCCTGGAATATTATTCACCAGATACCATTCATGCCGGAGCCGAAATACGCCTTCCCGTCGGCGACGACTGGCGCTTCACGGTGCGAGGCGACTGGACCTATAACAGCCACAGCACCTTCCCCGGCTTCTACCAGGCCGGTTACAGCCTCTTCAACGCCGGCGCCCGGCTCGAGACCACCGACGGCAGATGGGCGATGGGCCTGTTCGGCCGCAATCTCGGCGACAAGGAATATGTCGTCGGCTGCGGCAACTTCGGTGCCACGACGAATGGCGGCGCCTGCAACATCGGTGATCCGCGCACCTACGGCGTGACCATCACCTGGCGAAACCGATAAGGGGGTCGGCCGGCCGCGCAAGCGGTCGGCCGGTTATGCCAGCTCGCAGGAATGGCGGCGAAGCCCCACTCTTTGGCGCGATCTGACCATCAGGGCGGCCGGAGCAGACTGTAAGTTGCCTCGTCACCACGCAACTCCGGAAGGCGTTCGATGAAAGTCACCCGTATCAATCACATCTCGGTCAATGTTGACGGCAGCACGGGGGACGAGATCCGCGCCTTCTACGCCGGACTGCTCGGGATGCCGCTCATCAACCATGAGCGCCCGCAGGAGTTCAAGGACGTCATTCCAGGCGACTGGTATGCGCTGGGCAGCAAGCGTCTGCATGTGTTCGAATATGAGGAAGGTGGTCAGTGGCGCACGCCCGGATCGCCGCAGCCCGGCGGGCCGCACTTCGCGCTGTACGTCGATGACCTAGCCGCGGCCGAGGCGGAACTGACGCAGCGCGCCATCCCGTTCTGGAGCCATGGCGAGGGCGAGGCACGCCAGCTCTGGATTCTCGACCCGGGCGGCAACACTGTCGAACTGGGTCAGGACCCGAACGTCGGCGCGGCCTGAACCGGTGACATGCCATCGCGATCTCGTGACGCTCGACGACAAATGGGATGCAGGGGGCCGCGTCGTCCTGAGCGGCAACCAGGCCATCGCCCGCATCTTTCTTGCACAGCGCGCCCTTGACGCGCGGCGCGGCCGCAAACGGGAGATCGACCAGTCCAGCTGCAACAAGGACATGAGTTGCATCGAGGGCTTCTGCCCCTCGTCCGTCACGTTGAAGGGCGCCGCGCCGCGCAAGCCGGAACGCGCAGCGATCGATGCAACGTTTCTCGATGGGCTCCCCGAGCCGGCGATCCGGCGCGCCGAACGGCGTCTTGCCACCGACTATGCGACGCTTGTCGACCGCGTGATCGCTCGGCTGACCCCCGCCAACCACACAGCCGCGATCGCCCTAGTCGCGGCCGCCGGCGAGATTCGAGGTTTTGGTCCGGTGAAGGACGAGGCGCGCGCCGCCTACCGGCAGACTCTTCCCGGGCTGGAGGCGCGGTTCGAGGCGGCGGCGGACGATGTCGATGCCGCAGACGACGTCTCGCCGGCACCGATCGATGCCTGAAGGAGCACCCATGGGACCGCTGGTACGAGCCAATCTGGTGAAGCAGCGATTGATGGCCGGCCTGCCCGTGCTGACGCTTCGCGTCCTTCAGTCGCGGACGGCCGAGATCATCCGGATCGCGAAAACGAGTGGCCATCACGGCGTGCTGCTTGACCTCCAGCACAGCAGCATGTCGCTCGACACCTGCTGCCAGCTGGCCTCCGCCGCGCTCGACGCTGGTATAACCCCGATCGTTCGCGTCGCGGCAGACATGGCACCGACTGCGGCCGCAGCGCTCGACGGCGGCGCGCAGGCGCTCCTGCTGCCGGGGATTGAGACCGCCGAAGCGGCCGTCGCTGCGATCCGGGCGTTGCGCTATCCGCCGACCGGTTGCCGCTCGGTCAGCGCCGCGCTCCCCCATAGCGGGTATGTCAAGTCGCCTGCGGTTGACCTCACCCGCGCCCTCGACGCGGAGACGCTGATCCTCGTCCAGATCGAGAGCCGGCGTGCCGTCGAGAACGCAGCGGCGATCGCGGCGGTCGACGGAATTGACGCCTTGGTGACCGGTACCAACGACCTCTGCGCTGAAGGCGGCCTGTTCCTTCCCCACGACCATCCGGAAATACTCGAAATGCATGCGCGCCTGATCGACATCTGCCGGCAAGAGGGCATCCCGCTCGTGGCCGGTGGCATCGGCAACAGGCAGATCATGGCGCGCTATCTTGCTATGGGATCGGCCCCGCTGTTCCTGACCGGCAGCGACCTCGATTTCCTGATCGACGGCAGTCGCAACGCTGCGGCGGCCTTCGCTGAGCTGACGCCCGAGGCTGCGATATGAGGATAGCGCTCAGCTCACGCATGGCCAATCTGGTGGAGGCCCGGATACGCGCCGCGATGCCCGCGGCGCAGCTTATTCTTGTCGATCCGGGATCGCCCATCTCCGAGGAGGTGCGCGGCGCGACGGACATATGGTTCCTGTCCTCCGACCTCATCGAAGCGATGAAATATGACCGTGATTTCGCGACACAATGCGACCGGATGGCGGAAACCGCCCCGCTGCGCTGGGTGCAGAGTGGCTCGAGCGGCCATGAGCGTGCGATCTTTCGCCGGATCACCGATCGCGGCGCGCAGCTCACCAGCGGTGCTGGGATTCATTCCGTACCGATTGCGCATTATGTGCTGTCACACATGCTTGCCCGGGTAAAGCGCCACCGCGACCATGCCAGCCAGCAGACCGCGCGAATCTGGGCCCAGCTGGACCAGGGCGAGCTCACCGGCATGACTGTCGGGATTGCGGGGTTCGGCAGCATCGGCGCTGAGGTCGCCAGGCTCTGCAAGGCCTTCGGCATGCACGTGAGAGTGTGTCGCCGCGAGGCGGTCCTGCCGTCCGACGCCGATGCGGTGCACGCCCCCGCAGAACTCGACGACATGGCGCGACAGTGCGACTTCCTGGTGATCGCCGTGCCTCTTACCGCGCAGACCGCCGGGATGGTTACGTCGGCGGTGCTGCGGGCAATGAAACCAGGGGCCGGCCTGATCAACGTTGCGCGCGGCCCGGTCGTCGACGAGCCCGCCCTTGTTGCCGGGCTGCGGGCGGGGTCTCCGGCTTTTGCCATCCTGGACGTCGCGACCGTCGAGCCGCTGCCGGAGGAGTCGCCCCTCTGGGGCATGCCGAATGTGACGATCACGCCGCACGATTCGGCTTGGTCCCCTCTCGCCTATCAGCGCCTTGGCGACCTGTTCTGCGACAATCTCGCCCGCTTCGCAGCCGGCAAGCCGATGCGCAACATCGTTCACATGTGACCCTCAGCGCAGCAGCGATCAGCAGGAACCCCGAAAATGATCATCGACCACCGCACCTATACGATTTACCCGAGCAAGTTTCTGGCGTTCCTGGAACTATGGCAATCGGCCGCCCTGCCCGTCCAGCTCAAGCATTCGGGACGGTTCCTCGGCATGTTCATCACCGACACCGGTCCGGTGAACAGCTTGCTCCACATGTGGGCCTATGAGGACGCTGCCGACCGGGAGGCGCGGCGGCGCAAGTTCGAGGCATTGCCGGAGTGGATCGACTATCGCCGCCGCCTTGACGCGCTCGACGCGCTCGACAAGGTCGAGACGAAGTTGATCCGCCCAGCCCCGTTCGTGACCCTCGAATGGCCGATGGTCACAACCGGCTAGTGCGGCGGGCCCGGCGGCATTGACGGCTTTGCAGCATTGCGCCGGTATAGTGCCGGCGTCTGCGCTGTCCAACGCTGGAAGGCGCGGTAGAAGGAACGGCGGTCGACAAAGCCGCAGGAGTCGGCGATCTCGGCAATCGATACGTTGGTCTCGGTGAGCATCCGCCGCGCGTGCTCGGCATAGAATTTGTCCAGCACTTGCTTGAAGCTGGTCTCCTCGTCGGCCAGCCGCCTCTGGACGGTCCGCACGGACATGTTGAGCTTGCTCGCCACCGCAGCGAGGTCAGGCGGCCGAGCGTCTTCGGCGAGATCGCGTAACGCGAGCTGAATCCGCAGTTCGACCCGGTTGGTGTTGAGCGCCATCAGCTGCATGTCCGCCATGCGGGTCGTCGCCTGAAAAACCTCGGGACAGGCATGGATTGACGCTGCGGCCCAGGCCTCACGCGGAATCACGATCGCGTCGTCGGGCTGGTCGAACGAGACCTGGCATCCAAGCAGCTGCTCGTGCGGCGATCCGCGGCGATCAGGTCTGCGCAGCCTGATTTCGACGGGGCAGACCGCCTCACCGGTCTGCCAGAGCATGTAGCGCCACAGCAAGACAAGATAATATTCCCGCTGCGAGCGGGTCGTTGGCAGGGCGCCATCGGCGAGGTCGATCTTGATAGTGCTGAGATTGCCCTCATGGACGATCCGGATGCGGCTCGCGAGCGTGTGGATCGCCTGGTATCTCTCCCATTGCTCGAGCCCGACTCCGAGGGTCGGGCCGCTGAGGAAGGTGTAGACGGCGACATTGAACGCCCGGAGGGGCGCCTGCATGGCCAGCTTCAGGCCGATGGCGTCGTCGCGCGACGTGACCGCGAGCGACATGAAGAGCCGCGTAAAGGTGTCATGACTCAGCCGCGAGCGGTACGGAAGCCCCGGCCACCTCGAGAGGTGCTGGTGCACATTGCCGAGGCCCGCTCCGCGTGCGGCCTGGTCGATGATCGTCAACGTCGTCGCGGACGACGTCAGCCCATCGGCATGCGTCATGACCCTGGTCTCCTGATGTGCTCGATCGTCGAGGGTGAAGCCCTTCCGACACGGCACGGGGCCGTGGGCGCCAATGGTGGGGCGGGGCCACGCCAAATGGCTGGCACATGCTTGATCGCGCCCCGCGGCGGCCTAGCCATGGAAGGAGATATGCAATCAGGAGAGAGCGGATGTCGGCCGATGGCCCCCTGAAAACCTGTCTTGTCGGATTGGGCTGGTGGGGACGCCAGCTTTGCGGCGAAGCGGACGGGACCGATGTCCTGGAGATCACGTCCAGCGTCGACCCAAGTGCTGAATCGGCTGCATTCGCCCGGGCGAGGAACATTCCCCACTTCGCTACGCTTGGCGAGGCGCTCAACGGCGACACTGCAATCGATGCCGTCATGATCGCCACCCCGCATAGCCTCCATGAGGAGCAATGCCTGCTTGCGCTCGCGCACGGGAAGCCGGTGTTCTGCGAAAAGCCGCTCACCCTCACGGCCGCCGGAGCGCAGCGCATCGTCGATGCCGCCGCAGACAAGGCGCTCGTGCTCGGGATTGGACATGAACGTCGGTTCGAAGCCGGCTTTGAGGCGCTGGCCGGCCTGATCGCCGCCGGTTCGCTCGGCCGCGTGATCTTCATCGACGCGAACGTCAGCCACAATCTGATGCTGAGGGCGAAGCCCGGCGATTGGCGCCTGAGCGGACACGAGGCGCCGGCGGGCCTCTGGACCGGCACGGGCATTCATCTCTCGGATCTCATCATCGCGAGCTGCGGCGCCCCGGAAGGAGTCCGCCTCGAACTCCTCTCCACGTCGGACAATTTTTCGGGCCAGGAACTGGTCAGGGTCGATCTGAAGATGGCCTCGGGCGTCCATGCGACGGTCACGGCCCTGGCCTGCACGCCCTATTACGGCCGCTACACGGTCTTCGGTGACCTGGGCTGGGCGGAGCTGGTGACGCTGGCGAATGTGGATGGCGGCCAGGATGCGATCTTGACGGTCTCCCAAGCCAATGGTGTGCGGGAGGAGCGCCGCATAGCGCCGAGTCCCGCAATTCGGACCAATCTCGAACTCTGGGCGCGGGCAGCGCTCGGCCGTGGCAGCTATCCGATCAAGCCCGACCAGATGGTGTTGAACACGGCTGTGCTGGAAGCGATCGCCCGCGCCGGCGGTAGGGCTGCGCCCTATGCCTCGATACCGACGGGCTGAGCCCATCCATCCCCTCCTGTGCTCCTGCGATGGCCGAAATGGGATCCAGCACGACAATCGCGGGGCGCTGCGCGCCAATTCAACATACCATCGTTGAATTGCACGGATTGGTCAACATAGTGATGTGGCCGAAAGAGGCGCCAAGAGGCGCTCATGGCCGGCTCTGTAGAGCCGCAACAAAGGGGGAGGCCAGCATGAGCAATTCCAACCGAACAGGATATGGGCCCTGTGCGGGTCGTCGTTGTTCGCGTTCGCCGCGACACCATCGGCCGCGCAGACCGCCGCAGTGCCGGCGTCCAACGTACCGCCCGGCCAGCAGGATGGCACAGCGCCGGCGGTCGAGGAGATCGTCGTGACCGCGCAGCGGCGTTCCGAGCGGCTGCAGGAAGTGCCCGGCACGGTGACTGCGCTCACCGCGAACACCGCGGAGGCGCTCGGCGTCTCGGGTACCGAGGCCCTTACCATCGCAACCCCGGGACTGGATTTCAGCCGGTTCTCCGGCTTCGGCGGAACGCCGTTCATCCGCGGCGTCGGGACGTCACAGGCTGTGACGGGAATCGAATCGTCGGTCGCCACCTATGTCGATGATGTCTATCTGGGTACGCCCATCGCCAACGTCTTCGCCTTCAACAATATCGAGCGGGTCGAGGTCATCAAGGGCCCGCAGGGCACGTTGTTCGGCCGCAACGCGACCGGCGGCGTCATCAGCGTCACGACGCGCAGGCCATCACAAAAGGCAGCCTTCGATGCGCAGGTCGGCTATGGCAACTACGACACATATTCGGGAAGCGCCTACGCCAATATGCCGCTCTCGAGCACGTTCGCGGTCAACGCCGCGTTCGACCTCAGCGACCAGAGCCGGGGCTATGGCATTGATCTCAAAAGCGGCCAGGACATCTACAAGCATCGCGAGTGGAGCGTACGCTCGGAAGCATCATGGCAGCCGGGGTCCGGCACCAGCTTCCTCCTCATCGGCGACTATTTCAAGTCGCGCGGCGATGACGGACTAAACCAAGCGACCGCGCCCCGCACGGTCGGGCGGGATGGCAGCACCTTCCGTGGCCGCTTCACCGCCACGAACCTGCCGGGTGACCGCGCCATCGTCGAATCCGGCGGCGTCAGCCTGCGCGCCGACCAGGATCTCGGCTTCGCAAAGCTGGCCAGCATCTCGGCCTACCGTTTTTCGAATCTCGATGTATCGCTCGATCAAACGGGGGGTGGAATCGGGTTCGTAACCGTCGACGTCATCGCGCCGGTAAGGTCGTTCTCGCAGGAAATACAACTGCTCTCGCCATCGAGCTCCCCGCTGCGCTGGATTGTAGGGGCTTATTATTACAACAGCGATTCACGGCTTGATCCCGTGACCCAGTCAGGCCTCGCGCTTGGGCCAGCGATCTCCAAGAAGATCTATTCGGCGCAGAGGCTCAATTCCTGGTCGGGCTTCGGCGAGCTGCGCTACGAGCTTCTGCCCAGCACTGAGGTGACGGTGGGGCTGCGCTATACACGTGACTTTTATGATTTCGACACACGCACCGTTCTCGGGACCGGGGCGGTGCCGGCGGCGAATACGTTCAGCCAGTCGGATTCCTTCGGCAAGCTGACCTACCGCGCGGTCATCGACCACAAGTTCACCAACGATATTCACGCCTATGTGTCCTACAGCAGAGGCTTCAAGAGCGGCGGATACAATCTCTCAGCGCCGGGCAATGCCCCGGGCGCGCCGCCAGTGTCGCCCGAAGTTCTCGACGCGGTCGAGATCGGCGTGAAATCGGAGGTGTTCGACCACCGCCTGCGCTTCAACCTCTCGGCCTATCATTATGACTATAAGGATCTCCAGGTCACGGTGATCGGGCCTGCCACGTCGGTCATCATCAATGCCGCCAAGGCGCGCATCAACGGCATCGACATGGATTTCAGCGCCGCGCTAAGCGGCCGACTGACGATCACCGGCGGTGCAGCCTTCATCTGGGGGAAATACACGGATTTCCCTAACGGCCCCCTCAACGTCCCGAACCCTGCGGTGTGCACGCCGACCCCGCAAACCACCGGCGCGCCGACGGGCGGCAACACACAGTGCGCCGTCGATCTCGCCGGCAACCGCACGGTTCGCTCGCCCAAATTCTCGGGATCTGTCGGGATCACCTACAAGGTACCGACCGCGATCGGCGACCTCGGCATTGCGGGGTCCCTGTCGCACAATTCAGGTTTCTACTGGGATCCCGACAATCGCCTGACCCAGCCTTCCTATACGCTGCTCAACACGAACCTCTCCTGGACGTCGAGCGACGAACGGTTCGAGGCCCGCGTCTGGGTCAAGAACCTCACCAACGCCTATTACTACCAGGGCGCGGTCGAGGGCGCATTGCGCGACTCGGTCCGACCGGCGACGCCGCGGACCTACGGCGTCACGCTGGGGGTACATTTCTGATCCGCGCGGCCTTCCTCGCAGCCGCCGTCGCGACGGTGTGCCCCGGCACGCGAGCCCGGGATCTCGTGCCTGTCATCCGCGCGGACACGGTCATCAATGGCGTGACGGTCGCCTCGAACGGCAGGGTGTTCGTGTCGATCCAGCCCCAGGACGGCAGTCCGGTGGAAGTCGCCGAGGTCATCGGGGGAGCCCTGCGCCCCTACCCTGACCGACGATGGAACGGGTGGCACGCGGGCAGCGACGCGGCCACCGCCTTTGTCGGCGTCAACGCGCTCCGGATCGGGCCTGATGGCGCTCTCTGGGTGGTCGACAAGGGGTCGCGCGCCCTCGGCATGGCACCGCTTCCCGGCGGCACCAAGGTGGTCCGGATCGACCTGGCGAACGGCCGGGTCCTTCGCTCCTACGACCTGGCCGCCATTGCGGGACCAGGAAGCTTCATCGATGACATCCGGTTCAATGGGCGCCACGCCTACCTGACCGATGTCGCACGCGGCGCGCTCGTCATTCTTGACCTGGAGAGCGGCGCAGCACGGCGTGTCCTGACCGGGCACAAGGCGCTGACGGGGAAGCCGCTGATCAGCGCTGATGGACCACTGCACTTCCCCGACGGCAAGGCCGTGATAGCCAATGCCGACCAGCTTGAGGTCTCGCCCGACGGGCGATGGCTCTACGTCCAGCCGGCAAGCGGCGGGATGTCACGCATCGCGACGCGATATCTCGACGATTCCGGCCTTTCCGACGAAGCGCTGGGAGAACATCTCGAACCCTTCGCCGATACCCCGCCAACCGGCGGCACGACGATCGACGCCCAGGGAAACATTTATCTTGGCGACCTGGCCGGAAGTCGCATCCTTAAGGTGGATCCTGCCGGGAACATTCGCACGGTCATCACAGACAAGCGGCTGATATGGCCCGATGCCATGTGGATCGACGCCAGAAACAGGCTATGGGTGCCCGCGGCGCAGCTGAACCGCACCCGGGACCTCAACGGCGGCGTCGATGCGGTCCGTTATCCGGTCCGCGTCTACACCGTGTCGCTCAAGAAATAACACGTTCCTGGGGAGGAAAGGGTGCCCGCTGGAGGTGACTCCGGCGGGCATTTTTTTCCGTCTTCTGCATAAGGGCAGACAGTCGGGTGGCGACGGCTCAGGCGATCGCCGCGCCGCCGTCGACCATCACCGTGGAGCCCGTGACGAACGGGTTCCCCGCCACGAAGAGGATGGCCGCAGCAACATCCTCGCCTTGGCCGATTCGCTGCGTCGGGAGGCGCGCAGCAGTCGCGGCGAACATCGCCTTGCGATTCTCTTCAGGCATCCGCCCATAAAGCGGCGTGTCGATCATTCCTGGCGAGACTGCGTTCACGCGCACCGGCGCCCGTTCCAGCGCGAGGCCGCGCACCAGTGCCTCCAGGCCGCCATTGATCGCGCCGAGCAGCGTGTTCGCCGGATTGGGCCGCCGCGCAAGCACACCCGTGACCATCGTCAGCGAGCCGCCCTCGTTGATCTGGGCGGCACGGGCGACGCGATACGCGCCCCAGAACTTGCTCTCCATGGCGGCATGAGCGTCCTCGAGCGAGAGGCTGGCAACCGAGCCCGGCCTTACGGCTGCGGCGGCAACGACGACATGATCAAACGCCCCGCGCTTCGCGAAGAATGCGTCGACCGCAGCAGCATCCAGAAAGTCGAGCGGCGCAGCCTCGGCGTTCGCCGCCGCCGCCGCCCTATCGAGCCTGTCGCTGCTGCGCCCCGCTGCGGTCACGTGTGCCCCAGCCCTAGAGAAGGCGAGCGCCGTCGCTGAACCGATGCCCCCGCCCGCGCCGACCACCAATATGGTCTTTCCATTGAACTCAGCCATGATATCTTCTCCTTATCGAAATTTTCTGCGTGAGCGCCGCGCTCATGTCGTGACGGGGCGCGCGAGGCCGGCGTCCTCGGCCGCGACCCAGCTCAGTGCTGACCAGTCCTCGGCGTCGCGTCCCCTCGCGATCGATGTCAGCAGACGGTTCTCGATGATGTTCTGGAACGGCATCGCCGCGTCGACCTCGGTGGCAACCGCGCGTACGAGCGCAAGATCCTTGTGTCCGAGGCGCGCGGTGAACCCTGGAGGTACCCGGCGCTGCCGGGCGACCAGCCCGCCATATAGCCGGTAGACGGGGCAGTCGAACACCGTTTCGGTCAACAGGGCGGCGAGCTGCTCACGGTCGAGCCCGTGCTTTTGCGCTACGGCCATCGCTTCGCCCAGCGCCTCGATCGCCGCTGCGACGAGAAAATTACCCATCACCTTCGCGACATTCGCCAGGCCCGGGTCAATGCCGAAATCCTCGATCCGCGCCGCCAGCGCGTGAAGATAGGGCAAGGCGCGCACCTTCGCCGCCGCCGGACCCGCAAGCGCACATACTAGTTTCCCGCTCCCGGCCATGTCCGGCCGTCCCCAGACGGGCGCGGCGACATAGTCGGCTCCCGCATCGGCATAGGCCGCCCCGAGGTCCCGTGACATTGCCGGCGAGACAGTCGACATGTTGATATGCAGCCCGCCACGGCCAAGCAGCGCACGCGCGCCATCCGAGCCATCGACCACGGCGCGCACGGCGCGGTCGTCGGGTAGCATCGTGATCAGCACGCCCCCTGCGGGCAGGGCGTCGCTCAGCTTGCCGACCGCAGTACCATTGGTCCCCGCCAGCGCCGTTGCCCGAGCAGAATCGAGGTCATACAGAATCAACGGGAAGGATTGGACGAGCCGCCCGGCCATCGCACCTCCCATGCCGCCAAGCCCGACGAATGCGACCTTATCCATTCCCTACCCCCCCCTGTCCTGTCGAAGCCTTAGCTGCCAATGCTTGCCACATAGCCATCCGGACGAATGGCGATTGTCCGACCGGTCAGCGCCGCCAGGAGCGGCCCCGCCGAGCGCCAGGTCGCCGTCCCGCTTTCTGACGTGTCGATGCGCAGGCGGCGGGTCGGCTCGAAGAGGTACAGCGGGTCAGCGGGCGTGACGCACTCGCTGTCGATCCCGATCAATGTGGGCAATTCCCCACGCAGCAGCGTGAAGAGATCGCACGAGGTGCCGTTGACCGCCTTCAGTGCCACGTTCGGCATGCGGTCGCCGGGCGCCAGCGGCAGCGTTGCGCCTGCGTCGGCAGGCATCGCGACGATCGGCGACCCCCGATAATTCAGCTGAAGCTGGTGCTCGTCATCCGCCCGCCGCATTCCGGCCTCCTCGCCATCGAGACCCTTTTTGTAGAGCAGGCCGCTCAACCCGAGCACGGCTGCGGCGACGGGCAGACGCTCGGCCTCATAGCTGTCGAGAAGCGCCTCGTTGCTCCCTTGCGCGAGTGCGGTCGCAAGCTTCCACCCGAGATTATAGGCGTCCTGCACCGACGTGTTGAGGCCCTGTGCGCCAGCCGGCGGGTGGACATGCGCAGCATCACCGGCCAGGAAGAGGCGGCCTTGGCGATATTGCCCAGCCATGCGGATGTTGGGCCGGAACACCGAGATCCAGCTCTGGTCGAGCAAGCGCGGGGCATATGCCCCGGCGCGCCTCTCCAGCCATGTCCTGAGAGTCTCGAGGGTCGGCTCGGGATTCTCGTCGAGCTTGAGCGCTGCCTGAAACTGGAACGCATCGGTCGATGGCAGCGGGCACAAGGTGACAAACTCGCGCATCGAGGGACCCCAGACGTGCCAGTGATCGCGGTCCAGGTCGGCGACGGTGACGTCCGCCACCAGCAGCCCCTCGAGCTTCGGCGTTTCGCCCTCGAGAGGGATGTTGGCCGCCGTGCGAACCGGACTGCGGCCGCCATCGGCCGCGACCAGATAGCGTGTCGAAATGGCAACGCGTCCGTCAGGCGTCTCCGCCTCAACCACAATCTGGTCAGCATCCTGCACGAAGCCGACGAAGCCCCAGCCGCGCCGGACAGCCCCGCCCAGCTGCGCGAGGCGATCCTCGAGAATCTCTTCGGTCTTCCACTGGGGAATCATGACTGGATTGGGATAAGGCACCGCTTCGCTCGGTGCGCGTTCCGTCATCATCGCCTGCTCGCGCACGATCTCGCCACCCTCATGGAAACCGAGCCGGGGATAGGGCCGGCCCGCCGCGATGACGGCATCGACGATGCCGAGATCGCCGAAAATCTCGAGCGTACGTGGCTGGATGCCCTTGCCCTTCGAGGCATGGACGCGCTCCGCAAGCCGCTCGATGATCAGAAAATCGATCGAGCGACGCGCGAGGTCGCAGGCCAGCGTCAGGCCTGCCGGGCCCGCGCCGACGATGAGAATGTCTGTGCGGATCATGCCGCAAACTCCTCGGCCTGGATGGTGTAGAGCTCCGATGCCGGCGCGGTGGCGGCCGCCCGTAGGCCGATCGCTTCCGGCACGATCTGCGAGAGGTAGAAGGCGCACGCAGCGCGCTTCATCCGCCCGAATGCATCCCCGTCTGCGGCCAGCCGCATCTGGCGGCTCATGAGCCATCCACAAACCGCCACCGACAGCATCGTCAGGAAAGGATAGCTTGCCGCAAGCCGATCATCCGCCGACGCCCGGCACAGCCGGGTACCGATATCCTCGCAGGCGTCGATTAGGTCGCGGAGCGCGCCATCGCCGGCGTCCTGCTTCATCTCGGCGAGAAGGGCCGCAAAAGGCTCGCCATCGGACAGGCCGAGCTTGCGTCCGACCAGGTCCGCCGCCTGGATGCCGTTGGTTCCTTCATAGATCGGCGTGATGCGCGCGTCGCGGAAATGCTGCGCTGCCCCCGTCTCCTCGATGAAGCCCATGCCGCCATGGACCTGCACGCCAAGGCTGGCCACCTCGTTGCCGAGGTCGGTCGCGTGTGCCTTGACCAGGGGCGTCAGCAGTTCGAGCCGCGCCTTCGCGGTCAGATCGCCGAGCGTCGCCGCATCGACCATCGCGGCAGCATAATAGACGAGCGCGCGGGCTGCCTGGGTCTGCGCCTTCATGCGCAGGAGCATCCGCCTCACATCCGGATGCTCGATGATCGCGACGGGAGTTTTGTCCATGCGCCCGGCGCGGGCCGACTGGATGCGGTCACTGGCATAAGCCACGGCCTTTTGCGTCGCGGCCTCCGCCACCTGCACTCCCTGCAAGCCCACATTGAGGCGCGCATTGTTCATCATGGTGAACATCGCGCGCATGCCGCCGTGCTCCGGGCCGATCAGCTCACCAATGCAATCGTCCTCGTCGCCGAAGGACAGGACACAGGTGGGGGAAGCATGAAGGCCGAGCTTGTGCTCGATGGACACCGTCCGGACGTCGTTTGGCGTGCCCGGCGCGCCGTTCTCGTCGAGTCTGAACTTCGGTACGAGGAACAGCGATATGCCACGCGTTCCTTCCGGCGCCCCCGGGGTACGGGCGAGAACGAGATGAATGATGTTTTCGGCCATGTCATGATCGCCGAACGAGATGAAGATCTTCGTGCCCTTGATGCGCCATTTGCCGTTGCCGAGCGGCTCCGCACGAGTCCGCAAGGCACCGACATCGGATCCTGCCTGCGGCTCGGTGAGGTTCATCGTGCCTGTCCACGCGCCGGTCGAGAGGTGCGGCAGATAGGCCGCCTGCTGCTCGGGCGTACCATGGTGCAGTAGCGCTTCGATCGTCCCGCACGTGAGCATCGGCGCAAGCGCGAATGCCATGTTCGCGGTGCCTAGCGTCTCGAGCACAGCGCTCGCCAGCACATAGGGCAGGCCCTGCCCTCCAAAGCCCGTCGGAGCACCGAGCGTACCCCAGCCGCCATCGACATAGGCACGGTACGCCGCCCCATATCCCGGGGGCATGGTGACACCGCGCTCCGTCCATTTTGGGCCGGTGACGTCGCCCTCCCGGGCGATCGGCGCCCAAACGCCCTGGGCAAACTGGCCGGCGCCGTCGAGAACGGCATCGACCAGGTCCTGCGTCGCCTCGGCGAAGCGCTCGCTCGCGGCGAGGCCGGGGAGATCGGCGATGGTCTCGAGAACGAAGCGCTGTTCGCGCACAGCAGGGACGAAAGTCATTCTGTGTTCCCGAAACTAGGCGGAGGCACGGGAAATGGGGATCGACAGCGGCTCTCGCAGGCCTGCCTCGGCCAGCTGGATTGCCATCCAGTCGGCGATCAGGTCATGCTTGTCGTCAGCATGATTGTAGACGCAGTGATCCCCGTCCGACCAGATCGCCATGTCCCTGGACGGAGCGACGGTCTCTTCGAGGATCGACATGGCGTCCGCGTCCGGTATCAGCGGGTCGAGACCGCCGTGGACGACCAGCAGCGGTCCCGACAGCGGCATGTCGGGCCCGGTTGGAAGCACCGACTCCCAGATCGCCAGAGCCTCGTCGTCGGGTTTTCCGCCGGTGTGGGCGACCATCTTGCGGAAGAAGGTGGCGTTCGCGCGCGCGCGGGTCACCGTCGCCGGTCCGCCATTGTCGCAGCAGGCGCGGATTCGCGGGTCGAGGGCCGCGTATCGCACCACGACGCTGCCGCCCAGGCTGTTGCCAATGATGCCGAGCGGCACGTCCGGCAGGCGCGATTGCAGATGATCGACCGCTGCCCGGTAAGCCGACGGCCAATCGCGTGAAAGATAGTGGCCATGGTCGAGCCGCGTCTCGCCCTGGCCAGGCCCGTCGAGCAGCAGCGCGGCAACGCCGCGCGCGGCGAGCGCCGTGCCCATCGGTGCGAAATCCATCGCCCAGCCCTCGACGCCCCCGATGACCAGCGTAGCCCCGACCGGCGCCGCGATGGATGCGCCGTGCAGCCATCCGACCAGCGGGCCGCCCGGCGTCTCTATCCGAACGCGCTCACGGTCGCCGCTCAGTGAGGCAGCCTCGACATAGAGCGCGGCGGCGCGGGCGAAGATTGCGCGACGCTCCGGCGTGTCCGTCAACATCATCATCTGCTGCATGCGCGTGAGCGCCGAGGCGCGATACAGGCGGTTGGCGCGCGTGCTGCGCGATTCGCGCGCGAGCACCGCTTCCGGAGGCGACAGGCAGGTCACCGCCAGTTCAGCGGCCACAACCTCCCAGATCTCGCCACCGGCGACACGACCGCGCAACTCAACCATGTCGGCATAGGCCATGCCGTAGGCCATCAGCCGCTCGGCTGAAAACTGCCGCAGGGCCGCCTCGCTTTCCGGGGGGAGTTGTGCGGCGGGTGCCGTCTGGCGTCCCGAAAAGCTTCGCGTGACGATGCGCGGTTGACCACCGTTATCAGACATCCGCCCCTCGATCTTATATTGACCTAAGTGGCGTATATAGATTCGAGTGCGAGGGCTAGAGGCTAATCGCTAGTTGCCCGCTGGATTGCGAAAAAACAGCTTCTCGCAGGTCCGGATGTGCTCTTCGACCTGGCCTGCGCCAGACACGGGCGTCCCCGTGAGCATCTCGATTTCGGCGGAGGAGCGATAAGGCGCGGTTGCGGCGCCCAGAAAGATGTAGAGGAGCTGCAACGGATCGCCATCGACAAAGGCCCCTTCCGCTTGGGCGGCGGCGATGAGCGCGGAGGTGCGCGCGGTCGTCGCCCCGACATGATTCTCCACGAGCCAGCACAAGCGCTCCGAGCGCAACGTGTTCTCCTGCGTGATCATGCGGAAGAAATCGGGATGATCGGCAGAGAAGCGGATATATTCGGCGAAGTAGTGTCGCAGCCGGTCCGCGGCGGTCGAGGTCCCATCCTGCTCCGGCAGGAAAACGCGATCAAGATACCAGCTGACCGCCTCGCGGACGGTCGCGTGCCAAAGATCCTCCTTGTTCTTGAAGTGATGGATCACCAGCGAATGCGGCACCTCGGCCGCTTGCGAAATGCCGCGTGTGCTCGAGCCGTCAAACCCGAACCTGGCGAACTCGGACAGGGCGGCATTGACGATCTTGAGCCGCGTATCGATGCTGCGCTGCTGTCGCCTGCGTTTCAGCGGCGGCGTGCCGGAATCCTGCAATCTATCCTCGCTCCAGTCGCTTGCCGAAGTCTGTGGCACATCTATCCCGCAACCGGAAGCCGCCGTCACCCGGGGCCGGCCAGTGCAGCAACCCGCGCGCCCAGGGTCCTGCTCTCCGAATCGTCCAGGCCGACGAGCGGCGCGACCATCCGTGCCCAGGCCGGGTCACCCGTCCGGCGCGCGAGCTCGGCCTTGATGCCAGGGACCAGCGGCAGGTCTGTGAACAGCGATCGCACGCGTACCGCCCGGTAAAGCGCTGCGCCGTCGCCGGTGCGATAGGCAGCGGCGCAGTCGCGCGCATTGAGGTTCGCCGTCGCCGAGATGCACCCGGCAAACGGTCCTTCGCGTGCCTGGAGCAGCGTCCCCTCATTAGACGGGAACACCGCCAGGCCGGGTGACAGCGCGGCGATCTGGCCCGCATAGTCGAGATCACCCGAGGAATCCTTCAGCCCGGCGATACGGTCGCCGAAACGCTCGATCAGCCGCCCCACGATCGCGGGCGTGTACGCGATCCCGCTGAGCGCCGGGAAGTTGTAGAGATAGATCGGCAGGGCACTGTCGCTCGTCGCCTCGACCAGCGCGCCGATATAGGCGACCAGCCCCTCCGCCTTGACCGGCTTATAATAGAAGGGCGGCAGGACCAGCGCACCCGCGAAGCCCAGGCGCGCCGCCGCGCGCGTGAGCCCGAGGGCATCGGCGCAGGCCGCAGCGCCGGTGCCGACCATCATCCGGCCGAGCGGCAGCCCGGCCGCCGCGACCCCGTCCATCACCCGCAAGCGCTGTTCTATGCTGAACGAGGTGGCCTCGCCTGTAGTACCAAGCAGATTGAGACCATCGCAGCCATCGTCGAGCAACGAGCGCGCATGTTCGACCAAGCGCGCGAGATCGGGCTCGCCACCGTCGTCGACAGGCGTGGCGATGGCGGCGATCACGCCGCGGAGAGTGGCATTGGTCATGTCGGATTCCTCGTTACGGGTTAGGCGGCGGCAATGACGGCGCCTGCGATTTTCTCGGCAATCATCAGCACCGGAAGATTGGTGTTTCCGCGCGGGACGGTCGGCATCACCGACGCGTCCGCAACGCGCAGCCCGGGCACGCCGTACACGCGACCTGCGGAATCGACCACCGCGCCCGGATCTCCGGCCCGGCCCATCCGGCAGGTCCCGGCGTGATGCGCGAGCGGCATCGCATTGGCCCGTACGAAGCACGCGCGCGCCTCGCCGTCGCGCAGAATGTCGGACCACAGCATGCCATCGGCACCGAGCTCGGCGAGCATTGCTTCCCCCATCGACTGGATCAGATCGGTGATCCGCGCCACAGCGCCGGCCGCCAGGCGATTGCGCAGATTGCGGGTGGAGAAGCGCGCGGCGGCGGCGAACCGGCTGATCGGCACCGGCGTGCCAATCAGCCGCTCGGCCTGCAGCTTTGCTATCAGGTCGGCAATGAAGGGTATCGCATCGCCGAGCCTGGCTTCGTCCCTTGGGTCACCGAGCAGGTTGAACTCGATCTTCGCGCCCGCCGCGGCATCGAGCGTGACCTGACCACGCGATTCAGGTGCCATGACGATCGGTGCGAAATGCGCCACCCGAGCCGCGACTGCATGCCATGCGGCCCGGCTGCCGATGCCGATCATCATGTCGGACGCGCCGCAGCCGGGCTGACCCGAGCTGTACCGGATCATCGTGTTGTTGTGGTTCCGCTCGGGTCGGTGCTGGAGCCCTCGTCGCTTGATGTGCGCCGTCACGGTCAGGGCGGCGTGGTTCTGAAGGTTGCGGCCCACCCCGTTCAGCGCGTGCCGAATGGCCACTCCGGCGGTCATCAGCGTCTCGGGCGCCCCGATCCCTTGCGTCAGCAGGAAATGAGGCGAGAGCAGCGCTCCCATGCTCAGCAGGGTCTCGGTGGCGAGGCAGTCGCGGGTGCCCCCCGGGGTCGAGACGCGGACACCAGCGACGCGCGCGCCGTCCCAGAGAAGCGACGCGACCATCGTGCTGGTCATGATCTCGAGGTTGGGGCGCGCGCGCACCGCTGACGTCAGATAGGCTCCGGCGCTGAACGAGCGCCGCTCGGGCGTGCCGGCGATCGGCAGCGCGCCATATCCGTCACGAAAGTCGCCGTTCATGTCGGCGATGAGCGGTAGGCCACGCTCCGCGGCGATTCGCTGCGCCGCTCGGGCGATTGGCGGCCACCCGGCAGGATCGTGCCGCCGGATTTCAGTCGGGCCTGCCCTGCCGTGCAGCGGGCCGTCAAAGTCGAGGTCGTTTTCGAGCCTGCGGAACCAGGGAAGCACCTCCTCCCAGCTCCAGCCTTCCGCGCCGAGCTCAGCCCACCGGTCATAGTCCGCCGGGATGCCCCGGAGCATGATCATGCCCATGATCGAAGATCCGCCCCCCAGGACGCGCGCCTGTAGCAAGGGTGCGGCCGGCGACTGGTCGTCGCGCAGCGCATGGCCGCGGACCGGCCAGCGATAGGCTGGGTTGGCGTAGGACAAGGGATAGGGATCCAGGATGTCCGCAGGCGTTGCCCCCGGAGGGGTGTCGATTCCCGCCTCGACCAGCAGCACGCGCCGGTCCGGCCGCTCCGACAGTCGCGCCGCCAGGACGCAGCCCGCCGTACCCCCGCCGGCGACGACATAGTCAAACCGCTGCGCGGTCTCGGTCATGCGACGGCAGTCTGGGCGCCGTGGAACGCGGCGAGCCCCGCGGCCGCGCACTCCAAATCCTGTGCCGGCGTGCCCGAGGACACCCCGATCCCGCCTACGACCTGTCCTTCGACGATCACCGGGAGGCCACCGCCGACGACGCAGAAGCGGCCCGACACAGCGACATTGATGCCGAAAAGCGGCTGGCCCGGCTGGGCCAAGGCCGCCAGCTCATCGGTCGGACGCCGCGCCGAAGCGGCCGTGAACGCCTTGTCCTGCGCCACTGCGATCGAATGGATCTTGCCGCCGTCCATACGCTCGAACGCCAGCAGCGAACCCGAGTCGTCGGTCACGGCGATACACATCGGAACGCCTGATGCCTGTGCCTGGCGCCGCGCGCCCTCAATAATGAGCCGCGCCTCCGACGCATCGAGCCTGCGCATGGTGATCATGCCGATCGGATCCTCCCCTTGTCGCACCAGCGGCAAGCCATGTGCGTATATTGACCAATATGGTCACTATAACTACAGCAGACCCGGCACGCAACCGGAGCACCGGGGCAGATCGAAATTTTCAAGGGAGGATGCATGGACGCGCCAGTTGCCGGCCAGGGAGCCGCACCGTCGCCGGATCGGCCTTATCCGCCGGCCGCCCAGGCCTGGACCGCCTGCGCGATCCTAACTCTCGGCTGCGTGCTCGCCTTCATGGATCGCGGAATCCTCAGCCTTTTCATCCAGCCGATCCAACGCGATCTCCTGCTGAGCGACACACAGATCAGCCTGCTGATCGGCTTCGCCTTTGCCGTGTTCAATGCCCTTTTCGGCCTGCCCATCGCCCGTCTGGTGGACTCGGGCAATCGCAAGGTCATCGCGGCGATCGGGGTGATCGTGTGGAGCACTGCCAACGGCCTGTGCGGCGTCGCGGTCAATTTCTGGCAGATGTTCGGGGCGCGCATCGGCGTGGGTGCGGGCGAGGCAGCGGTCACGCCCGCGGCCGTGTCTCTTTTGGCCGACTATTTTCCACCCCACCGCCGCGGCACCGCGCTGGGCGTCGTGTATAGCGGCATGTTCCTCGGTGCCGGCGGGGTGCTTCTGCTAGGCGGCCTGATCTGGCGTGCCATCGGCGACCGCCTGATCACCGTGCCGCTGTTGGGCCCACTACACTCCTGGCAGGTCATCCTGATCGGCTTCGCAGGTCTCGGGCTGATCGTGGGTCCGCTCACCCTGCTCATCCGCGAGCCCGTCCGCCGGGATGGCGACCTGAAGGCGGCGGGCGCCGTTACAGTCTCGGAGGTGGGACGCTTCTACCGCGACAATGCGCGCACGATGTTCGGCCATAACATTGGCTTCTGCCTGCACAATTTCGCCCTTCACGCCGGTTCCGCCTGGCTGCCCGTCATTCTGATGCGGACCCAGGGCTGGCCGCTCCCAAAGGCGGGACTCGTCTATGGCCTGATGATGATCGTCCTGGCGCCGATGGGCAGCATCCTTGCCGGCACGCTGGCCGACCGGGTGGTGGGTCGTGGACGCAGCGACGGCAGGCTCATCGTCGCGATGGCCGGTGCAGGCGTGTCGGCGATCGCGAGCCTTGCGATCGGCCTGTTCCACGATCCCGTAATTGTGATCCCGGCACTGATGGCCTTTTCATTCTTCGCCGCCTTCACCACACCCCTCGCCCCCGGTGCGCTTCAGGACATCATGCCGAACGCGATGCGCGGGCAGGCGACTGCCATCTACGTGTTCTGGACCAACGTCGTCTCTGGCGGAACAGCGGTTACCCTGGTCGCACTTCTCACCGATTATGTGTTCCGCGATCCGCTGCGGACCAATTTGTCGTTCGCGATTGTGAGCGCGGCCGGCAGCATTTGCGCTGTGCTGATCCTGGCAGGCACGCGCGCGAACTTTCGCCGGCTGGCGGCTGCACTCGCGCGCGCGCATCAGGCGCGGGTTGACGACGCGGCGACGCTCGCGGTGGAGATCGCGACCGCCTAGCGGTCCGGGACGCGGCGCACCAAGCCAGGCGTCGCGGCCTCAAGCGATGCGATGCCGAGGTGCATCAAGCTGCGCTCGAGTTGCTCCTGCAGAATCGCGATTGCCCGCAGCGCGCCGGCCCTCCCGTCCGCCAGCGCCCCATAAAGCGCCGCACGCCCAATGAAGCTGAAGTCGGAACCCAGCGCCCTGGCGGTCACCAGATCGGCACCACAGCGGATCCCGCCATCGAAAAAGACCGGCCCCGTCCCGGCCTGTCGGATCGTCTCCAGCGCCGCGAGCGAGGAGATCGCGTTCTCCATCTTGTTGCCGCCATGATTGGAGACGGTCACAGCATCGGCACCGAGTGCGAAGGCGCGTGCGACATCGTCCGGATGGAGAAGGCCCTTCACCACGAACTTGCCGGGCCAGCGCTGCCGGATTCGATCGACCTCGGGCCAGGAGACGCCCGAGACGATCTGGCCATGGGCGAACGCCGCGACGGCGGCCGGCGACGCGCCGTCTGGCAAATATTTCGCCCATCCCTCCATCCGGGGCATCCCTCCGCGGCAGACATGCCCGACCGTCCATCTCGGGTGCGTTGCGAGCTGCCACAGGAAATGCGGCCAGGCACGCCGGGCGACGCTGCCTGGCGGGAGGATACCCGACCGGAGCAGCCAGTCGGGTATCGGGGGTGTCGGCATGTCGACAGTCAGCACCAGCACGTCGCGGCCACACGCCAAGCCGCGCGCGAGAAAATCATCGGTAATGGCAGGATCGGCGGCGGCATAGAGCTGTTGCCACACATGGTCGGGCGCGATCTTGGCAACGGCTTCAAGCGAGGCGACGCTTCCCCCCGACAACAGAAACGGGATGTTCGCAGCGACCGCAGCCTGGGCGAGCGCAAAATCGGTATCCGCGCGCATCTTCCCGGCATAGCCGATCGCGGAGATGCCGAAGGGCAGCGCGTAGCTGCGGCCAAAGAGCGTGGTTGCAAGGGCCGGCACGACCGGGCTCTCAGGCACTCGCGGCACCAACACATAACCGGCAAATGCCGCCACGTTCGACACCGGACCCCGACCATCCCCGGTGCCGATCTCGGCAGGCTTGAAGGCAAAATCAGGGACATAGCGGCGGGCCGCGCGCTGGAGGTCGCTAATCGTGACCGCTCTCTTGGACGACACGTCACCCCTCCGCGCGACTCGCATTGGATGTTCACGGTTATTGCCGCGAGAAGTCAGCGTCAACCATTGGTCACGATTGGTTTGGCACCGTTTAGTGAGCGATCACAGGTGTAATAGGGAGACGAATCCTAGTATTGACCATAATGGACAATTTAGCTAGAAACCAATCCGACCAATCGGCGCAGACCGATCAGCACTGGATTCCAGCAGGGGTCCCGATATGGAGAAGGGGAGGATTATGGCTAGAAAGGTTTCTCAGGCGCGATCGGCGATGCTGTGTTCGGCCTGCCTGATGATGGCGCCGATGGGCGCTTGGGCGCAGGACGCGAACGCAGCGCCCGGGACCACTCCGGCCGCGCAGGAACCGGCGCCGGCCGAAATCGGCGAGATCGTCGTCACCGCGCTTCGCCGCGATCAGCGCCTCCAGGAGGCACCTGCGGCGATCTCGGTCGTGACGGCGGAGACGATCCGGTCCTCCGGCGTGGTCGGCCTTTCCGATATCAGCAAGGTCGTGCCGTCGCTGCGCTTCGAAGGTGGCATCCGTCCGGGCGTGCCCAGCATCGCGCTGCGCGGTATCTCAGCTGTCCAAGGCGGCGACGCGCCGGTCTCGATTCTGGTCGATGGGGTCCAGGTTCCGTTCCTGTCGCTCGCGCGCATGGACCTGCTCGACATCTCCAGCGTCGAAATCCTGAAAGGCCCGCAAGGGGCTCTCTATGGGCGCGGCGCAATCGCCGGCGCGATCGTGATCAACACGCGGCAGCCGGACGATCACCTGCGCTTTACGGGGCGGGTGATCGCGCAGGAAGGAAGTGATTACCAGGGCATCGCGACCATCTCTGGCCCGATTGTCAGCGACCTGATCTATGCCAAGCTGACCGGATCCTATCAGAACAGGCGCGGGCTGTTGAAAAACGGCTTCCTCAACACCTATGACGACTTTGTCGATCAGGGAACGATCGACGGAGAGGTGGTCCTGAAGCCAGCGGCGGGCACCAGGATTCAGTTGACCGGGATGTATACCCGCGGCCGTGTCGGCACGAACGCCCTTGCCCTGGTACCGACCGCGCGGCTCAACGATTTCAGCGTCGAGATCGATTCGAACTTCCGCAACTACGACCGGCGGCGGCTTTGGCGCGCGGCGATAAAGCTGGACCAGGAGACACCGCTCGGGACCCTGACTGTCGTCGCGCAGCATGCTAGAGCGCGTGACTACGTGGTGACCGACCTCGATTACACTCGGGTCGCAACGCGCTATAACTACAATCCGGAGCTCGACGAGGCGACGAACGTGGACGGCCGCCTCTCCTCCACGAAGGGCGGCGCCTTCAACTGGATCGTTGGCGCCTTCTGGCAATATCGCACGGGCGAAAACTTCATCAACGCGCTGCAGGATCCGGCCGCGCTCACACCGCAATCGACAATTCTGTCTTATCAGGCCGGCAACAGCCGTTCCTGGGGCGCTTACGGCCAGGGGTCCCTCGACCTGCAGGGTGGCGTGTCTGTTATCGGCGCGCTGCGGTACGATCGCGATAAGCGCTTTGACCAGCTGACGAACGTAGCCGGGAGCGCCATTTCCGGTTCTTTTGATGCATGGCAGCCCTCCGCCACGTTGAAATGGCAGGCGCAGCGCGACCTGATGTTTTACGCAACCTATGGCCAGGGCTTCCGCAGCGGCGGTTTCAACGCGGCCAATCTGGTGGTCCCAGCGGTCGGCGCGCGGCGCATCTACGACAAGGAAGTTTCGCGCAACTATGAGGTCGGTTTCAAGTCGCAGTTCGCTGATCGGCGGGTGACACTCAACGCGTCGGCTTTTCATACAGACTATGACAACACGCAGTATCAGCGAACCATTCTGACGCCGGTGTCGGCGCGCTATGTAACGTCGATCCCCAAGAGCCATGTCAACGGCGCCGAAGCCGAGCTCACCTTCCGGCCGGTCGATGCGTTCACAATGCGCGCCGCGGCATCGATCACCAAGACGCGCATCGATGATTTCGACGGTACTACGCTCTATGTCGGCAACCGACTGCCCAATGCGTATACCGACAATCAGCAGGTCAGCATCGACTATACGCCTCGCTTCGATGCCACGTATCGCGGTCTATTCCATCTTGACCTGAGCCGGCGCGGCAGCATCTCTTACGATCTGGCCAATGCGGTGAGCTATGGGCCTGCTGCGTTTCTCAACGCGCGTATCGGGGTTCAGACCGATCGATGGTCGATCGCCGTGTTCGGCGCAAACCTGACCGATCGCCGCGCGCCCGAGTTTGTCTTCCCCAATTTCTTCGGGGCTAATCATGGCCGCCTCGCCAACCTGCCCTTCCGGGCAGGCATTGAGTTCAACGTCAACATCGGGAACTGACAGTCGTGGAACACACCATCGTCGTGGTCTCGGAGCCCGGCCCCGCGGACAATCCGCGGGGCCACTGGCCCGAACCGCTCCAGCGCGCGTTCGAGGAGAACCAGTACAGCGGTGCGGTCGGCAATCTGCTTGTATCCGAAGCCGAGAACTGCAGAGTCTGGCACCTGCACCTTCCCCCCGGGGGATTGCTGACCTTCCACCGGCACGTGCTTGATTATTTCTGGACCGCGCTCACGGCAGGCGTCGCACGTGGCTATTATGAAGACGGTCGTATCGTCGATGTCCATCACTATCCTGGTGAAACCCGTCATTTCAAGCACGGCCCCGGCGAGTATTTCGTGCATGCGATCGAGAATGTCGGGGACACGGAGCTCGTCTTCGCCACTGTGGAATTCCTGCCGGGCGACAACCCTGCGATCGAGATCCCCGACAGCTACCGTCTTGCAAAGCAGCGCGAGGCAGCTGGCCTGGTCGATGTCGCACATGACTGAGGCCGCACATCGCTGGGCGGTAGAGCCCGCACCGCGCCCGAGCGTAGCCGTCAGCGACGGCTCCGCGTTTCCGGTGCGCCGTATCTGGTGCGTCGGCCGCAACTATTCGGACCATGCGCGCGAAATGGGCGGCGATCCCGATCGGGAACCGCCCTTTTTCTTCGCCAAGCCGGCCGACGCCGTCGTGGCGGACGGGTCCATCCTCCCCTTCCCCGCCGCGACCGGCGATCTCCACCATGAGGTCGAGCTTGCCGTCGCGATCGGACAAGCTGGTTTCGACCTCTCTCCGGAACAGGCACTAGCAGCCATTTTCGGCTATGCCGTCGCACTGGACATGACTCGGCGGGACCTCCAGGCCGAGGCGAAGAAAGCCGCCCGCCCCTGGGACATGGGCAAGGGATTCGACAGGTCGTGTCCGATCGGCGCCCTCCGGCCGGCCGCTGAGATCGGCAATGTCATACAGGGTGCGATCCGGCTGGTCGTCAATGACACGCCGCGGCAGGAAGGTGATATCGCCGATATGATCTGGACACCCGCCGAGTGTGTGGCGGCGCTGAGCCGGCTGGTCGAGCTCGCTCCAGGCGACCTCATCCTGACCGGCACGCCCGCCGGCGTCGGCCCGGTTCATCGCGGTGATCGGCTCCGGGCCAGCATCGACGGTGTCGGCAGCCTCTCGATTACCTATGCTGGGTCACCATGCTGATCGTCGACTCGCAAATCCATCTCTGGCGCAACGACAACGCGCCGCCCCACCACCGCCGCGCGCCGTATCTCGCGGACGAGGCGATCACCGCCATGGATGCCGCTGGCGTGGCCCGATCGGTCAATTGCCCGGCCATCTGGGACGATGGCGCCAATGATTATGCCGACGAGGTCGCGCGCGCCTATCCGACCCGCTTCGCGACGCTCGGCTGGTTTCCGCTCGCGCTGGGGGCCGAAGAAGGCTTTGTCGAGCAATTCCTGGCCCGCCCGGGTATGCTTGGGCTGCGGTTCGTGATCATGCGGCCCGAGGATTGCCAAGCATTGGCTGACGGGATGCTCGACCCCATCTGGGCCGTGGCGGACCGCCTAGGCCGACCCGTTGCCATCATGGCGCCGAAACCGTTGCTTCCGGTGGTCGGCGAAACGGCGCGGCGCTTCGCCAATGTCCGCTGGCTGCTCGACCATCTTGCCATTGGTCCATTCGAGAAGCTGCCTGACGCCATGTCGCATCTCGGCGCCTTAGAAGCGTTGGCCAAGATCCCAAATGTCGCGGTTAAAGCCAGCGCAACTCCCAGCATGAGCAATGCCGGCTATCCCTACGAAGACGTGTCGGATCCGCTTCACCGCATCTTCGACGCCTTTGGACGCGAGCGTTTTTTCTGGGGCACTGACATAACGCGAATGCCAATTCCGCTAAGCGCGTGCGTCGAGATGTTTACCAGGCACCTTTCTTGGCTCGGCGGAGCGGATCTCGAGCATGTGATGGGTAGCGCGCTCTGCGAATGGATCGGATGGAATCCTTCCTGAGAAGGTCGAGACACTGCCATCCGGCAGTGCGTGCGCCGGCGCATCAACGCCTGGGGAGGCTGCGTCGGCGCGCGATCTAACCGGAGCTCGCGGTCTCGATGAGCTGCTGGCGTGTTTTTTCGAGGTGCCCGCGCATTGCGCGCATCGCGCGATCCCCTTCGCGGGCCTCGATCGCCGACAGGATTTCCTCATGCTCCCGGAAGGAATGGTAGTCGGGCGGCGGCGCTCCGTCGCCTTTGCGCAGATTGCCCCAAACCACGTGGCGCCGCACGCCGTTCAAAAGCCGTTGAATCTCGATCAGCAGCACGTTGCCGGTGGCCTCGGCCAGGCGATTATGAAACTGCCAGTCGAGTTCGGCATAGTCGCTCCACGTCGCCGCGGTGCGCATCTCCTCGGCCAGCGCACGCATGGCTGCGAAGTCCGTCGACGTCGCATTCAGCGCCGCGAGCCGGGCAAGTTCCGGCTCAACCGCAGCCCTGGCCTCCATGGCAGCCATCGGGCTGGTACGTTTGGCCACGCCTTCTGTCGTGGCAGCAGAGTCGCCCGGGCGCGGCACGATGAAAGTACCGCGTCCGACGTGGCGCCGGATCTGTCCCTCCTGCTCGATCACCGTCAGCGCCTTGCGGAGTTCGGCGCGGCTCACCGAAAATACCGCGGCAAGCTCGCGCTCCGCCGGCAGTCGGCGCGCGGAACCTCGGCGGAATTCGGTGAGCCATGCGCGGATGGCATCGAGAAGTTCGATCGGCTCCATGGGACCCCTTCAGCCTTTGCCCGCGACCATATTGGTTACCTCCCGCGCGAGCAAGCAAAGCCGTGAAACGCGACACGCCAAGCCGCTGTCAACCATATTGGTCTGAATGGTTCTTAAAGGTTGGAAATTGGTTGCACGCGCGGTAGACATGCTCAGCCAGCATGGAGATGACGATGAACGAGACGACGATCGACGAGTTGAAGGCAGCTCCGTCGGATCTTGAGGTCCCCGGGACGATGCGCGCCTGGACGCTGGGCGACCCGAACGAGCTCAAGCTTGAGACCAGAAAAACCCCGACTCCGGGCAGGTCCGAGGTGCTCGTCCGGATCGATGCAGTCGCCATCTGTGCGACGGATCTCGACGTGATCTCCAAGGGCCCTCCAGCCCTGATCAACGGGGGGCTGCCCTTCAATCAGGATTTTACGCCCGGCCACGAATATATGGGCACCGTCGTCGCGGCCGGCCCGGGTGTCGATGAATATACGATCGGCGACCGTGTCGCGGTCGAGATCCATGCCGGTTGCGGACAATGCCGTCGGTGCCGGTCCGGCATGTACACTTCCTGCACGAACTATGGCCGCAATTACGGCGAACAGGACAAGGGGCACCGCGCCAACGGTTTCACCACGCAGGGCGGCTTCGCCCAATATGCGGTGAATCACGTCAATACCCTGGTGCCGGTGCCCGACCAGATGTCGGATGCCGAAGCGGCGCTAGCGGTCACGGCCGGCACCTCGATGTATGGGTTTACGGAGATGGGCGGATTGTTGGCTGGTGAGAGCGTCGTCGTGATCGGGCCGGGCCCAATCGGCCTGCTCGCCGTCGCGGTCGCAAAGGCGCTCGGCGCATCTCCGGTCGCTCTCGTCGGCACACGGGCCAATCGGCTGGCGATCGGCGGGAAGCTCGGTGCCGATGTGCTGATCGACGGGAAATCGGAAGATGCAGTCGCGCGCGTTCGCGCACTCACCGGCGGGATCGGGGCGGATTATGTCATGGACTGCGCCGGCACCGAGCAGACGATCAACGAAGCGATCCACATGTGCAGCCGCGGCGGCAAGATCTGCCTCGCCGCCTTCCCGCACGGACTGGCCAGCATCGACCTTGCCCATGCCGTCATGAACAACATCTACCTGTATGGCATCCGCGGCGAAGGGAAGAGTGCCGTGCGGCGGGCGATGGCCTTGATGGCCGCGGGCCGGTTCGACGCCACATTGATACATACCCATACGTTCAATCTGGCCGATCTGCCCGAGGCGCTGCGTTATGCGCGCGAGCGGGTCGACGACGCGATCAAGGTCGTTTTGCGCCCTCAGCATTGATGTCCGAAGACCGGGCGCGCGGCGCAACCGCGGAGTGACCCTGCAGCTACCATTTATCAGATCGCTCTGAGGGCATCCTTGGCCGCGCCCAGTCTTGGGAAGAACATGAGCTTCGCCGCGTCGATGTACCGCCGGCAACCCGGATATGGCGGCACTCGCGGCACTTCTTCAGACCGAACCGGATCGCGCCTTCCGGCGACTGGACCGCAGTTATTCTCGCGCCTTGGCCACCTCGACGCCGAGTTCCGCGAGCGTACGCAGGATCCGCGCACGTGAAGCTTAATTCATGGCCGGATGATCATCGTAACGGCCGAACAAATGCTGTCGGTGCTCTCATCCGACGATCAGAACCGGATTCTCGACGATGTTGCGGAATGCGGCCATGAACTGTGCAGCGGTGGCGCCGTCGATCGCGCGATGATCGAAACTTGCGGTGGCGGACATGATCGTGGCTAGGCCGATCTGGCCGTCCACCTTCCACGGTTGTTCGACCCCCGCGCCAATGCCGAGGATCAGCGCCTGTGGTGGATTGATCACGGGGAGCATCTCGTCAATCCCGAACATGCCGAGGTTGGTAATCGACGCAGTGCCGCCCTGGTAATCCTCGGGCGCGAGCATGCCATCACGCGCTCTGGCGGCCAGCGCCTTGCTCGCCCCGGCGATCGCCGAGAGTGACAGTGCGGCGACGTCGCGGATGATCGGCGTGATCAGCCCGCCGTCAATCGCGACGGCCATCGAGATATCGACCCGGGAAAATCGATGCAGATCGTCGCCGCCGAACTGGACGTTGGCGTCCGGCACCTCGACCAGCGCCAGCGCGAGCGCCTTCATCAGTATATCGTTGACGCTGAGCTTTATGCCGCGCGGGGCAAGGCTTGCATTCAGCTCCCCGCGCAGCTTCAGCAGCCGATCGAGGTTGCAGCGCGCGGTCAGGTAGAAATGCGGCACCGTCTGTTTGCTCTCGGTCAAACGCCGCGCGATGGTTTTGCGCATCGTACTGAGCTTTACCGTCGTGACCGGCACGCCAGCAGGTGGCGGTGCGATTTCGGCCACCGGCGCGACCGGACGCGGAGAGGCGGTGGGTTGCGGCGATACCAGCCGCGAGCCGATGCCCAGATCGGCACGAACGATGCGACCGTCCGGCCCCGTCCCGGCGATGCCGTCGAGGTCGATCTCCTTGGCCTCTGCGATGCGCAGCGCAAGTGGGCTTATCCTGACGCGATCGGCTGGCGACCGCCGGGGCCGCGCTGTGCTGACCTCAGCTGAATGCTGCGGCGTGGCGGCGGTGGCAGTTGCGGCCGGCGACGGCGGAACGGCCTCGGCCGGGCCGGCAATGGCTGCGACAGCTTCCTCCAGGACCGGTTCGGACACAACATCAGTCGCGTCGGCGAGCAACGCGATCACCGTGCCGACAGCGACATCGTCGGTGCCCTCGGCAACGACCAGCCTGACGACCCGGCCCTCATCGACCGCCTCGAGCTCCATCGTCGCCTTGTCGGTTTCGATCTCGGCGATCAGGTCGCCCGGCATGACGCGGTCACCCTCGGCCACCAGCCATTTCGCCAGCGTACCCTTTTCCATCGTCGGCGACAGTGCCGGCATCTTCAGCTCGATCGCCATTCAGTTTTCCAGGAATAGTTCGGCGGCCGCGTCGATAATGGCTTCGGCGTCCAGCCTGTAGATGCGATAAAGGTCGAACAGATTGCCCGTTTGCCCGAAGCGGTCGATCCCCAGCGGGCTGACGCGCATACCGGTCACCCCGCCGAGCCACGACAGCGCGGCGGGGGAACCGTCGAGCACCGTCACCAGCCCCGCACCCGGCGCGAGCGCAGAAAGCAGCCTTTCGGCATGACACTGCCCCCCTGCCCCGTCCGCCCAGCGCGCCGCGCGCCGCGCCGACCAGCCGCGATGCAGCAGATCGGGCGAGGTGACGTTGAGCAGGCCGATGCCGGGGATATCCTCGGCCAGCTGCTCCCACGCCGCCAGCGCCTCGGGGACGACGACCCCGGTAAAGACGATCGCGGCCTCCGCGCCCTCGGCCGGGCGACGCAGCCAATAGCCGCCCTTCAACGCATCGGCTTCCCAGTCATCATCGTCACGGGCAATCTGCGGTATCGAGCGGGTGGTGAGGCGCAGATAGACCGAGCTGCCGTCGGGCTGCTGCATATGCTCGAACGACCAGCGCATCATCGCCGTGAGTTCGTCAGCATAGGCCGGTTCGAAATAGGTGAGGTTGGGTTGCCCCATGCCGATCAGCGGCGTGTTGATCGACTGGTGCGCGCCGCCCTCGGCGGCCAGCGTGACGCCCGAGGGCGTTCCCACCAGTAGGAAGCGCGCATCCTGGTAGCAGCCATAATTCAGCGCATCGAGACCGCGCGCGATGAAGGGATCGTAGACCGTGCCCACGGGCAGCAGCCGGGTCCCGAAATGCGGCGCCGCGAGACCGAGAGCCGCCAGCATGATGAAAAAGTTGTTCTCGGCGATCCCCAGCTCGATGTGCTGTCCCGCCGCGTGTTGCGCCCATTTCTGCGCCGACGGAATCTTCGCCTTGTGGAACACATCCGCCAGCTCCTGCCGCCGGAACAGGCCGCGCTGGTTGACGAACGCGCCGAGATTGGTCGTCTGCGTGACGTCGGGTGCGGTCGTGACGATCCGGTCCGCGAGCGGCTCGCCGGATTTGGCGAGATCGAGCAGGACGCGGCCGAACGCGCCCTGCGTCGATTGCTCGGCACCGTCCGGCACCGGCAAGCGCACAGGCACGGGAACCGCCTCTGCCTTGGGTTCGCCCGGCTTGCGCGCGAACGGGCTTGCCTCGACAAACGCCTTCAACTGCGTGGCGGCGTTATTGCCCAGTCCGCCCCAGGGTTCCCATTCCTGACCTTCGGCGATGCCAAGACTTGCGCGGAACTGTTCCATCTGCGGCGGATTCATCATCCCCGAATGATTATCCTTGTGGCCGGCGAGCGGCAGCCCGTAGCCCTTCACCGTATAGGCGATGAACAACGTCGGCTTGTCGTCGTTCGCGCTGTCGAAAGCATCGACCAGCGACTCGACGCAATGACCGCCCAGATTCGTCATCAACGACGCGAGTGCCGTGTCGTCGAAACTGTCGAGCAGCTTCTTCACATGGGTCTTGCCGCCGATATCGGCCATCAGCCGCGTGCGCCAGGCCGATCCGCCCTGATAGGTCAGCGCCGCGAAATCGGCGTTGGGGCAACTGTCGATCCACTCCTCGAGTGTCTTCCCGCCGGGCCGCTGGAAAGCCTCGCGCTGCAGCTTGCCATATTTGAGTGTGATGACCCGCCAGCCGCAGGTTTCGAAAATGTCGTCGAACCGATCGAACATGCGATCCGCCGTCGTCGCGTCGAGTGACTGGCGATTGTAATCGACGATCCACCAACAGTTGCGCAGGTTGTGCTTGTAGCCCTCGATCAGGCATTCGTAGATGTTGCCCTCGTCGAGTTCGGCATCCCCCATTAGGGCGATCATGCGACCCGCGTCTTCCTCCCGCACCTGGCCGTGCGCAATCAGATAATCCTGCACGAGACTGCTGAACGCGGTGAGCGCAACGCCGAGCCCGACCGACCCGGTCGAGAAATCGACGGCAATCGAATCCTTGGTCCGACTGGGGTAGCTCTGTACGCCGCCAAGGCCCCGGAAGCGCTGCAGCTGGTCGAGCGACTGCTGCCCCAGCAAATAATGGATCGCGTGCAGGACTGGTCCCGCATGGGGCTTCACGGCGACCTTGTCCTGCGCCCGCAGCGCATGAAAGTAGAGCGCTGCCATGATCGCGGTCATCGAAGCGCAACTGGCCTGATGTCCGCCGACCTTCAGACCATCCAGCTTGGGACGGATGTGGTTCGCGTTGTGGATGGTCCATGACGATAGCCAACGGAGCCTCGCATCCAGAAGCTCCAGCGAATTGATCAGTGCGGCGCGGTCCTGTGAAATCGTCTCGGCCATCGGTCGTCCGTTTGTTTAGGAGTGCCGTTTAGCAGACTTCCGCTTGATGCGTCCTTGCGATATGATGCGTGATTTCCAACGATCACAGCATAATTTGCTGACATTACGCAGAGTATCGACAGATTATGCCAACATTTGTGACGGATGCTATCGATCGCCGAATTCTCTCCGAACTCCAGCGCGACGGACGGATGACCAATCAAGAATTGTCGGAAAAGGTGGGACTCTCACCCAGCCCTTGCTTGAGGCGTCTCCGGCAACTCGAAAGCGACGGGCTCATCATCGGCTATGTCGCGCTGGTGAGTCCCGAGAAGTTGGGTTTGGGTGTCACCGCTTTCATCCGCGTCCGTCTCGATCAGCAAGACGACCGACACCTCAGTTTATTCGAGGAGGCCGTTGCTCAATTTCCCGAGGTTATGGAATGCTATCTGATGACCGGCGATGCGGACTATCAGCTACGCGTCGTCGTTGACGACTTGAAAGCGTTTGAGGACTTCTTGCGGCACAAGCTGACTCGAATTGAAGGCGTTTCCCAGTTAACGACCAGCTTCGCCTTGCGGCCGATCGTTTATAAAACTGCGCTGCCGATCGGTGGCTCGACGTAAACGGGATTCGTGCTGGCTGAGGTGAAATCTGCGCGGCCGAGATGCTCTTGCCGGCTGAATCCTTCACCCTGTGGCACTTTGTTGACCGATCTGGGCGGTTAATTCCCGCATTGTTCAAACGGATGCAGAATGGCGCGACCGCATCGTTGGTTCCCCGCGGCGTGCGGTCGTAACGACGCGCGATTTAGTTTTTCATCAGGTCCCCGAAGCCGCAATTCCTCGCGTCCGCCTTCGCAGCGCGGGAAGGCCGCAGGGCTACATTCATAGAGAAAATCAGCACGCCATCTTGATGGTTGTTCCCCACCGGCGCATAATCGGCATCTGGCGGGCAGACTCCTTGTGTAAGGAAACCTGCTCAATGACAGTTCCCACCGACGTCCCGGTTGAGGCATCGCAGCAGCGACTCGACGCCTCCTTCCCGCTCTCGGCGATGAAAGATCGGCGAAAAGACCGTCTCCTGCGCGTGAAACTCGTCAGCGCGCGGACAGGTCTCTCGGTAGCGACCATCTACCGCCGAGGAGCAGAGGGGACTTTTCCTAAGAAGGAGCGGATCGGCCCTAGATCTGTCGGGTGGTACGAGAGCGACATCGACGACTTCGTGGCCGACCCCCTCAACTATCGCTCGCCCTGAATGATGAGCGTAAGCGGCCCTGGGAGTCCGGCGGAAATTAGGTCAGCCCACACCTGATAGAGGGCAGCTTGGGGCTTTCGATAGCGTGCCCGATTATACGCCCATTCGGATGCGGAAATGCCCTCCGGAACGTGCGCCAGCATCATGTCGATGATCATGCGATCAGCGTCTCGTTCGAGTTCAGCGGCGCGTTCATTCATGATCGTCGAGAAGGCGGATCGCCATCCGTGCGGCACCATACGCCCCTTGTAACGCCCGCCTGCCATACGTTTGTATAGGGAGCTCAGTGTCGCATCGGTCATTGGCTCGCGCCACGATTTCGTGCTGGGAAACAGCAGTTCGCAAGTGCCGGTCAGCACCCGCAGAGCTCGCAGCGTCTCAACGGCTTGACGCGACAGGTGAACATCGTGCCCGAAGGCCTCATTGCCTTTGTCTTCGACCTCGAGCTTCATGCGCTTTGCCGAGATACTCCACATCGGCTTTTCGCATATCGCGTCCGGGTCCGCCCAATCGACCCCGCTGAATTCTGACCAAGTTGCAGTACGCAGCACACCAATCCTGACCAGAGTCAGCGCCTTCAATCGAGATGCCAGTTTCGTGACCGTGTGTGCCGTCGACCGGTCGACCGAAAGCTGAAGCTCCAGCAGCTCCGGTAAGGTGGTGAGTGCCGGTTGCTTCACGCCTGGCCGCGATGGCTTGAGCGCGTCTTTGATCTCATCGATTTCCATAACCGTATTCATCGACACCAAGCGCTCCGCCTTGGCCCGCTTGAAGATCGCAAAGGCATATCCCCTCACCCGCTTTGCGGTCTCGATGGAACCCCTTGCTTCGATCTTGCGCAACGCTCTGAGGACGATGGAGCTGTCGACGTCACCGATCGGCCGGTGTCCGAGCATCGGGTAGAGATCGCGTTCGATCCGATTGCGGACTCTAACGGCATGCGACGACGACCAGACCGGGGCCTGATCCATCATCCATTCTTCGGCCTGCTTGCGAAAGGTCGCATTTGCGGCGTCGATCTCAGCGTCTCGCTTCTTCTGCGCTTCTAGCGCCGGGTCCTTGCCGGCGCGGATCAGCTTACGCGCGTCGTCGCGTAGCTCACGCGCCGCGACCAACCCCACGTCAGGGTAGAGCCCGAGCGTCAGGAGCTTCTCCTTGACGCCGAAGCGATATTTGTAGCGCCAGGATTTTGCGCCGCTTTTTGTGACGAGGAGGAAGAGACCTCCCGAATCGGCCAGCTTTAAGTTTTTGTCGCCCGCTTTGGCGTTTTTCACTTCTGCGATGGTCAGAGTCATCGATACCCCCAAATCGGAGTCCGATACCCCCACGGATACCCCCAGATTCGCTGAGAACTGGTGATTTCTCTTGAGAAGATATGGTTGAACAAATCCCAGGAAGCCCTTGTTAAACAAGGCCTTTCTGATACCATATTGAAGAGATGAAAGGTAGCTGTGGTGGGCCCGGCAGGACTTGAACCCGCAACCTACCCGTTATGAGCGGGCAGCTCTAACCAGTTGAGCTACAGGCCCCCACCGCCCCGCTCGTTAGCGGAGGGGTGGCGGCGGTGGCAAGGCCATGGTGTGGGTGCTGCCTGAGTTGCCGCTTCGGATCGTGCCGGACATTGCCAATGGTGCCGGAACCCGCCAATTTGGTCCCATAAGTTCCGACGCTTTCAACAGCGCGGTCAGCGGCAAGCCGAACCGGCATCGCCGGGAATCGGCTGCGGGAGACGGCAGATGATCGAGACACGGCTCAACGGCCAGTTTCCACCCGACTATGTCGTCGGCGAACGGATCAACCTCACCCAACTCATGAACCGTGGCGGGGAGACCTCGCCGCGTACGCCGCCCCTCAACCCGCCGACGCGGATCATCGACGCCCGGCCGCTGCAGGCGCAGGCGGTTTCCGAGCGGGAATTCTTCGACAGCCACGGCTTCGTACTGCTCGATGCGCCCACTGCGATGACTGACTGGGCCGACGCGGCCGCTGTCGGCCAAACCTATCTGCCCGAGGTCGAGGCGCTGATCCGCACGCGCCTCTATCCCGGACGCAAGCTCGCCATCATGCAGCCGCCCAATGTCCTGCGGCGTGGCGCGGGCACCGCCAATCCGCAATATGGCACTGGCGTCCACCAGGATTACGGCACCACCGCTGACGACTTCCAGCAGAGTGTCGCCGCCTTTGCCGGCGTCGAGGCCGGAGCGGGCTGGCGCGCCCGGTTCGAGCAGCCGGATGTCGAAGGCTTTGTCATGCTCGATTTCTGGCGCACGACCATGGCCCAGCCGCTCAAGCATATGCCGCTCGCCCTGTGCGATCCGAGCAGCGTCGATGCGGGCGACATCGTGCCGACCGCGCTCGAGGGGATAGCGCCGGGCGGCGCCATCACCCACCATGTCTCGCTGCGCTACAATGCCGGCCAGAGCTGGTTCTATTATCCCGACATGACGGCGAACGAGGTGCTCGTGTTCAAGCTCTTCCAGCTGATGCCCGGTGAAGAGCCGCAACGATACCGCGCCTGCTTCCACAGCGCCGTCGAGGATCCGGCAACGCCGCCTGACGCCCCGCTGCGCCAGAGTTGCGAGCACCGTGTTTCGGTGATGCTGCTCAGGGACTAGCGTTTGTCCGCTCTCCCGCGGCCGCGATGATCGTATCGAGCGACGCCGGTGCGACACCGCGCCGTTCCAGATCGGCGAGCACCCGGTCCCACCAGTGGTGGAACGCGGCGAGATCAGCGGCGTCGCGCACATAAGGCGTGTGGCCGGGCGCGAGCGACGGCGAGTGGAAGGAGAAATTGAGCAGCCTGAGCCCTTCGCCAAGCGCGACGGCGATCGCCTCGAGCGCATCGGCGAGCGGCATTTCCTCGGGCGTCAGCGCGACGCGCGACAACAGATGCGCGCGGGCGAAAATGCCCTTGCCCTTGGGGATGGTGCCGAGCGCGCGGTACAGGCCGACGCCGCCGCGCCGCGCGAGGCCGGTGAAGACGATGGTCAGCGGCAGTTCGATGATCGCGCCTCCCGGGCCGGCCCGGAACGCCCCGGCGCCGATCGCCCCGAAATCGGGGCCGCCCTCCGCCAGATATTCGTAAGCAGGCCGCATCGAGCTGTCGAGGCGATACCCCCGCGCCGCGAGCAGGCCGAGCGTCGCCGGGCCGATGCCGTAGCGCCCGGCGCGATAGGCGCGCGGCGCAACGCCAAAGGCGCTGGTGATCGCCGCGGTCAGCGCGTCGAGCTTGGCAGCCTCGAGGCTTTCGGGGAGGTTGCCGGCGAAGCTGTTGACGGGAGTCAGCGCCTCGTCGAAGGGCGGGTTGACCCAGGCATGGAGCTGGGTGCCGATCGCCGACACGCCGTCAGCCGTCGCGGCGCGCAATATGTCGATCGCCTGCGGATCGGTCGCGATCGGATAGTCGACCATATAGGTGAGCGGCACGCCGCGATCGACGAAGTGGCGATGCGCCTCGGGCAGCGCGGTGATGGCGGAGACGCCATGGCTGTCGCGGTCGAGCGGCGCATCCCAGTCGAACTCCTCTTCCGTATCGACCAGGACAGTGAAACGCGTGCCGAAGCTCTCGGGCCAGGCGACCAGATCGGCGGCGGCGGGCGGCGGGACTCGGTACCCCGGCGCCCCGGCGGCGGAGGATGTGGACACTGCCACGGTCAGCTGGAAGAAACCTGCTCCACCGGCTCGATAACGGCGGCGGGAAGCCGCAAAGTCAAGGTATTGTCGCCGATCGCCAGCGTGCCGCGCAGCTCGGCAGCGAGGTTGCGCGCGAGCCGGAGCGCGAAGCCGGTGCCGAGCAGCGGCGCGCCCTCGCGACCGGATTCGGTCTCGACGTCGATCGAGAGCAGCGCGTCGCCGGCATAGGCAGCCAGCGCGCGGGGCCGGTCGAACACGATCGCCACCATCGCGTCCGCATCGCGCGTGGCTGAAATGCCGATCCGCTCGCCCGCGCTGCCCGAGGCGACCAGGGTCGCCATCAGCCGCGCGATCAGCCGCTCGACCGCACGGTCATCGCCGTCGATCGCGAGCGTGTCGCCGTCGGTATAGATATCGAGGCTGGCGCCGCGCAGCCGCGCGAGCGGCGCGAGATCGTCAGCGATATGCTCGAGCAGCGGCCCGACGGCGACGTCGCCGGGGCGCAGGTCGAGTGCCCTGGATTCGATCCGCGCCGCCATGTCGATATCGTCGATCGCGGCCAGCAGGTCGCCGGCCTGGCCCCGGATCATCGCTGCCTGGGCGCGGTAGGCCTGAGGCACCGGGCCAAGCATCTGTGATTCGATCATCTCCGCAAAGCCCGCGATCGCGTTGGTCGGCGTGCGGAGCTCGTGGACGAGCTGGCGGAGTGCGTCCGACGCGGCGTTGCGGCTGTCGTGGATGGGCTCGGCGGATTCATCCGGGCGCGGGCGGCGGGCGGTGCCGCGATAACCGGTGAAGCGGCCCGTCTCGCGATCGAACACCGGGATACCCGTGATTCGCCACTGGCCTGCGGCATCCGAATTGCCGTCGACGACGAGCCGTGCGTTGGTAAAGCCGGCACGGCGGCGGAAGGCGCCGGTGGCGACTCCGTCCACCCGCGATCCGGCAGGCAGCGCGGCGAGATCGAGCGACAGGCCGATCAGCGGCGCGCGCGCCGCGCCCTCGATCCAGCGGACGACGCCGTTGACATCAGTCTCGAAACGAAAGCTGGGCGCCTGATTGGCATCGAGCTCGAACAGCTCGGGCTGAACCTCGGCCGGCGCGAACTGACCGGCCGCCACCTCGCGCTGGCGCTGATAGGCGTCGATCCGCGCAACCAGCTCGGCAATCTGGAAGACACCCGTTGAAGCCTCGGCGGGCGGTGGGCGAAGCGCGGTGACGGCGGCGCTCGGCCGAACCTGCTCGGCTGGCTCGGGCGGGATTTCCGATTCGGGTTCGGCAGTGGCGGTCGATTCGGCCGCTTCCGCGCTGGTCTGACGCAGCGCCTCGGCAACCACCGGAAGCCCGAGCGCGACGCTCGCGAGCGAAACGAAGCTCGATTCGGCCGGCGCCAGCGGCGTTTCCGGCGCCATAGTCGTCGGTCCTGCGGGTTCAGGTTCCGGGATCGTCTCGACGGCTTCGGAGTCGACCGCAATCGGCCCGACACTTTCAGCCTCGATCACGGGCAATGGCTCCTCGACCTCGATCGGTCCGACTATCTCGGTCCAGTCGACGGAGGCCGCTGCAATCAGAGGTTCTTCGGCGACGGTGTCAGCCCTGATCGGCGCAGCCGGTTCGACAGCGATCTCGGGCTCGACCGGGATCTCCGCCGCGGCCGCCGGCAGCACGAAATCGACGCTGCCGAAGCTCTCCAGCGCGCGGCAGACAGCAGGCGCGAGGTCGCGGCGATGGCGCAGGACCGAGCGTGTCGCCGGCGAGAGGCCGGGCAGCATCTCGATCCATTCCTGCGAGCGCAGCCGAGCCGTCCGCAGCACCGGCGCCGCGATGCTCAGTTCGTCCTCGGCGAAAAGCTCCACCAACGCGGCGGGCGGATCGGCAAAAGCGGCGCCACGCGCGCTAGCGGCGCGCACCGACGGCGGCACCTGGTTGCGGATCGACCTCAGTTTCGCGATTGCGCCGGCGCTGGGTGGCACCCGCCGCCGGCCGATCAGGTCGACCAATTGCCGCCATGCCGATTGCGCGCCGAACGACGTCGACATATCTGCCGAGAGAACCGTTTCAAGACTGTCGTCGAAGCGCAATTCGATGTGGCCCCCCGGGCTGGCGCGATTGTCACGCTACAACGATTTCTTAACCGGGCCCGCCGCCTGCGGGAACAGGAGATTTTGACCCGTAGCAATGTGGGACAATTGCGTTCGCCAGCAATTATCTTATGTTGAACCCTGACGGCCTGATCGAAAAATCGTGCCGCCGGGGAGCAAAACGCAATGGCCTTTGATTCGATCGACCGTCAGATTCTGGGACTATTGCAGCAAGACGGGCGAATGACCAATGTCGATCTGGCCGAACGCGTCGGCCTGACCGCACCGCCCTGCCTGCGCCGGGTGCGATCGCTCGAGGAAAGCGGGGCGATTCGCGGTTATCATGCCGAACTCGACGCTGCGACCCTCGGCTATCCGATCACTGTGTTCGCGATGGTCAGCCTGCGCAGCCAGGCCGAACATGATCTCGCAGCGTTCGAGGACCATGTCGCGCAGATCCCCGAGATTCGCGAATGCCACATGCTCAACGGCGAAATCGACTTCATCCTCAAGATCGTCGCCAGCGACCTGAAGAGCTTCCAGGAAATCCTGACGACTCATCTGACGCCGGCCCCCAATGTCGCGAGCGTGAAGACGTCGCTGACGATCCGTACCGCGAAATCGATGCCGGGGATTCCGGTTCGGGTCTGATTGCTTCCGGGAACATGGGCACAAAAAAGGGCGGCATCGCTGCCGCCCCTGTTTGTCGCTATCGGCGTTCGCCTCAGGCGGCGGGCGCATCCAGCCACGCGGTCCACAACGCAGCGATCTCGGTCTGCGGGGCGGTGGTGACGGCGGCGAAATCGGCGCGCGCCTTTTCCTTGTCGCCCGACATCGCATAGGCAATGCCGCGGTGAAGATGGAGTGCGTCGGGATTGGCCGCGTTCTTGCTCAGCGCCAGACCGTACATCGCAATCGCCTTGGGATAGCTGCGCGCGCCGAGATAGGCATCGCCGACCAGCCCGGCCGGATCGCCGGTGGCGGCCGCGGTCGCGGCCTTTTCCCGCACCGCGAAGGACTTGTCGGCGGCAATCCCGGCCTTCGCCTTGGCGGCAAGCGCAATCACCGACTTGTCGGTTGCGGGGAGCACCGCCGCCGCGCGCGCCTGGTCGAGTACCGACCGCGCCTCGGTGGAGAGCTTCAGCGCGAGCGCTGCGTTGACATAATCCAGATAATCGCTCTGCCCGGCCAGGCTGTGTGTCGCAACCATCAGGCGGTAAAGGTCGATCCGGTCCTGATTGGTCAGGCGCTTCATCGTGTCGACGCGGAAGCCGAGATTGTAGATTGCGTCGCGCCAGTTCTGTGGCGACGGGTAGGCCTCGAGCCACTTCACCGTCCAGGTCGAGACCTCGGCGTTCTTCTGGTTGTCGTCGAGGCGCTTGAGCGCATAGCGATACCAGTTTTCGGGCGGCTTCTTGCCGGCGGCGACCTGCGCCTTAATCAGCGCATCGAGCGCCTCGGCGCCGGCAACGACATTGCCGCCCTCCATATCGGCCCGCACGATCTGGTAGTTCAGCTCGTCGTCCTGCATGCCGCCGTCGCGGGCGTGCTGGTAGAATTGCACCGCCTTCGCATATTGCTTCGCCGCATAGGCAATGTCGCCGCGCATGTAATTATAGCGTGCGCGGTCACCGGGCTGAGTCCGTGAATTCGCAATCAGCGCGTCGAGCGGATCGATCAACGCCTTCATCGACTGGACGGTCGGCGGCACCGTCGCGAGCAGCGCGACCCGAAGGGTCAGTGCCACATAATGCTCGTCGTCGTTGCGCGCCTGCGCCTCGAGAGCGGCCACCGCGGTTTCGGCAGAGGCAAGGTTGTTCGCCGCAAGGGCAGTCCGCGCCGCAAGCGCCGATGCGCGGACCTCCTTCGAGAGCACGAAGCCGGCGTCGCCGGCCGGCTGTTCGTGCTTCTTGGCGCTGACCGGGGCAGCCAGGATTGCCCCACCCAGTGCCACGACCATCGCCACAGTGAGCGCAGTCTTCGTATATTTGTGCATTACGGAAACTCTCCTGACACGGCGCGCTGCCTATCGTTACGCGCCGCTTACCGCCTGAGCACTCAACTGGAAAGCTGGGGCGTGTCCAGCCACAGCGCCCAGAAATGCGCGATATCGGCAAGCAGCGGGCCCGAAACCTTGGCGAACGCTGCCTTTGCCTCGTCCCGCCGGCCCAGATGCACCAGCGCAGTGCCGAGACGGAGATTCACCTCGTCCGCATTCACGCCGCCCTTGGTGAGCGCCATGCCGTAAAGCTCGACCGCCTTGGCATTGTTGCCCGAGGCGAGATAGGCGTCAGCCGTCTGGGCGGCCTTGGCGCCATTGGCGGCGGCGGCCGCTTCCTTCTCATAGACGGGCAGCGGGCTTCCGTTCGAAATCGAGGCGCGCGAGTTATTGTAGAGCTGGGTGAAGCTCGCGCTGCCCGCCGGGATCACGCCCGAAGCGCGCCCCTGGTCGATCACCGAGATGGTTTCCCATGGAATACCCAGCAGGAAAGCCGTTTCGGCATAATCGAAATAATCACCCTGGCCGGACAGGACCTTGGTCGTGCTCATGAGCCGGTACAGATCGACCTTCTGCGCGCGGGTGAGCTTGGTGCCCGCCTTGTCGGCACTGTCGCGATAGAGCAGGATCGTGGTCTTCCAGTTCGCCGCGGTCGGATATTCGTGGAGCTCGCGGGCAAGCCACTGGCCGGCGGCGGCGCGATTGCCGCTCGCGTACAGGTTGCTGACCGCATAGCCATACCATGAATCGGGCGCCTTGCGGCCGGCCGCCGTTTCGGCGGCGATCGCCTTGTCGATCTCGGCGATCGCTTCGTTGATCTTGCCGGTCCCGCCATAGGCACGGGCCAGCAAGATGGGCAGATCGGAAGAGGTCGAACCGAGCTGGCGGGCCTTGAGCAGGAAGGGGATTGCCTGCGCATCCTGCTTCATGTCGACCGCGATCGATCCGCGCAGGTAAGTATAGGTCACCACATCGGCGGGCGGCGTCTTGGGATTCGCGATCAGCACCTCGAGCTGCTGGGCAATGGCGGGATTGTCCTGCCGGTTGGCGGCGATAGTGAGGCGCATCTTCGCGACATAATAATGCTCGTCGTCATTCTTCGCGACGGCTTCAGCTGCGCTGATCTGCGTGTCGGCGGTCGCGTAATCCTTCGCGGCGATCGCTGCCTCGGCTGCCTGTGCGGGCTTGGCGAAGGCGGCGCTGACCGACAGTTTCGGCGCTGCGGCCTGAGCGGCATTCTTTTCCTTCGCGGTGGCCGGAGCGGCCGCTATGCCGAGCGACAGAGCTGCGGCGATCGCGAGATGGGAGACCAATTTCATCAACGAAAATACTCCTGAACAACCATTGGGGAAAATCATTTCGGATCGAATTTCGAGCGGCTCTAGTCTGCCCGCGACAGGCGTCAACCCGATGATGGCCCTGATGGGTACGCCAACGGATGACGCGCCGATGACATCCGGTCACTGAACGCTCATTGAACGTCCGGGGTCCCTGCTCTTTTCGCAACGGCGGCCGCGTGCCGCATTATCGTCACGGGCAGGCGCTCTCCAGCACGCCGTGCCCCGATCGCGCGCCGGCGACCCTGTGGAGATCGGCGCCGCTGCGCTCGACCGGCTCGGGCCCGGCGCCCAGGCCGCGCCACAGGGCCGCATTGAACGCTGTCGTGTCGAGATGGTCCTCGGTCCGGAAATCCTGCCCACGCATGGCGCCGGCCCAATAGGCCGCGTCATGCGCCCCGCAGGCGAGCCGTGCCGCACCCGAGGTCGCGAAACGATCCGGCGGGATCGGCAGGTTGGTCGATCGCAAGACGGCCGCGGCCCGCGCCCGGTAGCTCCAGTCCTTCTGCGCGAGATCGAACAGGTCGGCCATCGGCGCCGCGAGCGAGTCGTTCAGGCCAAGCGGCTTCAGCCCGAGCACCGATTCGATCGTCCGCAACATGCTGACCGTCGTATAGCGGGTCGATACAAGCGCGTGGCGGCGGACATAGGGGCCGATCACGAAGGCGATGCTGCGGCGCGCATCGACATGATCGGCGCCGTTCTGCGCATCGTCCTCGATGATGAAGACCAGCGTCGAATCGCTGAACCTGCTGGCGGCGATTCGCTCAACGACCATGCCGATCGCATAATCATTGTCGGCCATCTCGGTCTCGACGCTGTTCACCCCGTCGATGGCCTTGTCGAAATCGCCGAAATGGTCATGCGAGAGGCGCAGCAGGGTCAGCGCCGGCATCGTATCCGACGCCTCCTGCTGCGCGAATTCGCGCTGCCATTCGAGCACCCGCCAATAATCGGGCATCTTCTGGTCGAACCCGCGAAAATAGGCGTCGCTGCGGGTGGCGAGCTGGCGGTCCGCCGGCGTGTAGATGATATGATGCTCGGCCGCCGGATCGCGGATCAGCGGCACCGCGCCGGGCTTGTCCGCATCATAAACCGAAGCGTCGGAAAAACCGTAATTGCGCACGCTCAGCCCCGCCCGCAGGGCCGCGTTCCACAGAAAGCCGTGGCCGGGGGCGTCATCGTCGTCGCCGTCGGGCGCGGTGAGCAGCGCCTGCCCCGGCAGCAGGTCGGGATCGTCGGACAGCGCCGGATTGACCCGCCGCCGCGCCGCGCGATCAAGCGCGGTCGGCACGTCGCGGTCCTCCTCCTCGGCCTCATAGGCGAGGCCGCGCTTGGCATAGTTCACCGGCGCTGTCTTCTCGAGCAGGTCGGGCACCCGCGCGGCCGTCGTCCAGGTCCAGCCGGTGCTCGATTGCTCGCCGCTGTCGTAGAAATTGTCGAGCGTCACGAACTGGCTGGCGAGCGCGTGATGGTTGGGCGAGAGCGGCGCGCCGAGAATCGCGAGGTTCGGATCGCCATTGCCGACTGACAGGTCGCCCAGCACCTGATCATAAGTGCGGTTCTCCTTCACGATGAAGACGACGTGCTTGATGCGGGCGCGCAGCAACGCCATGCGCGCTTCAGCCGCCGCCCGTGCGGGCTGATCCGAGAGGCCGATATTGTCCGCGACGCGCAAGGTCGTCGCGACCAGCATTTTCGGGTCCGGAGCGGGAAACTGGAGCAGCCCGGCCTTTTCGAGCTGGAAGACATATTGATTGGCGCCGCCGCACGCACTTGGCTGCGCCTTCACCACGGCGACCTTCGGCAGGCACCCTTCAGGATTGGGGCCGGGCGGGCTCTTGCGGTTGACGACGAAAATCCGCCGGCCGTCGCGGCTCGTCGCCACCGCGCTCGGATACCAGCCGGTCGGCACCAGCCCGGCGACCGTCGCCCCTTTCTCGCCCGGCACGACGATGGCAAGGGCGTTGATGCCGCCATAGGTCACCAGCAGCCGATGATCCGGAGTCAGCGCCAGCCCATTGGGGTTCACCCCCTTGCCGAGCGCACCGGCATTGACCGCGTCGGGCATGCCGAGCCGCGGTTCGGCGATCAGCCGCCCGGTCGCGGTGTCGAGCATCGCCAGCCGGTCGGCATTGTCCTCGGTCGCGTAAAGCCGCTTCGCCCCCGCATCATGGAGCAAGGCGGTCGGCTCGCCGATCGTCGGCACGCGCCCGGTGACCGAGACCTTGTCCCCGGCCACGGCAAGGATGACGAGCTGGCGGTCGCGCGGCGCCGAGACATAGGCGACATCATTGCCGCGCCACACAATAGCGAAGGGATATTCGCCCCCCGCGACGCCGGAGGCAGCGGGGTCGATCTTGCCCGGACGCAAGTCCCGCTCGTCGAGCACCACGCGCCGGTCGAGATCGATCAGGCTGACTGAATCACTGTAGTAATTGGCGACCAGCGCGCGCTTGCCGTCCGGGCTGATCGCGACGCCGGCCGCCTGGGGCTTCACATCCGGGCCATTGCCGGCGGCATGGCCAAGCGTGATCGGCGCGCCTGCCTCGGCAAAGCCCGCTGCCCCGCGAACGAACAGGTGGACATTGTCGTCCACCCCGCCGCCGACGATGAAGCCCTTGCCGTCCGGCCGCCACGCAATCCCCGAATAGCTGTTGGGCACGCCGAGCGTCTGCTCGAGCCGGCTGCCGGCGGCGTCGATCCGGTAGACGAAGACATATTGCACTGACTGCGCCGGATCGAGCGCGCCATCGGCATTGTTATAACGGTTGTAGCCGCTGGTCAGCACCAGCATTTCGCCGCCATCCGGGCTCACCGCGACTGCCGCGGCGCCGTCGGCCACATAGGATGGATGCGGCCCGATATGCGTGACCAAGGGTTCGAAACGCGCACCGGGCGCGGCAAGCGGGGTCAGTGTCTGTCCGGTCGGCAGCTTCTGCGGCGCCGGTCGCGCGGCGCCGGCACCGCCGAGCAAAAGACCGATGGCGATCGCGATCACGCCTTGCCGAACCCGCTTGTACCCATATTTCCCGACCATGGTCGCGACGCTTAGTCGCGCTTCGCGTAAGCTTTGTTACACCGGATCAGTGCAATTCTGCGCGCCACGCGCTCACCCCGGCAGCGCATCCTCCTCCGCAACGACATTGGCGACCAATGCCCGATAGCTGCGCCCGACCGGGAGCTCCAGATCCCCGGCAAGCACGATCTTGTAGCCGCCGGCCGGCCGCCGCCGCACCGCGACGATACGATCCCGATTGACGATGTAGGAGCGGTGGATGCGCAGGAAGCGCCGCGCGTCGAGCCGTTGCAGCATCGAGCTCAGCGGCTCGCGGTGGAGATAGCTGATCGAGTCGAGGTGGAGCCGCACATATTCCCCCTCGGCGCCGACCCAGTCGATCAGGTCGAGATCGACCCGCACCGTTTCGCTGCGGCGCTGCACCCATAGATAATTGCCGGCACGGAAATCGCTGCCGCGCTCCTCACGCAGCGCTGCGAGCTGCTCGGCGAGGTCGCCGAGCCGCATCCGGGCCTCACGGCTCTCGATGGCGTCGCGCGCCCGGGCGATCGCCGTTTCGAGCCGGCCGAGCCGCACCGGCTTGGTCAGGAAGTCGATCGCACCGGTATCGAAGGCGTGCGCGGCGAATTGCGGATAGGCGGTGACGAAGATGATCAGCGGCGCCGCGGCGCCGCCGCGCGCCAGCTCCTCGACCACGTCGAAGCCATCCAGCGCCGGCATCTCGATATCGAGAAAGACGATATCGGGTTGGAGCTCGGCGATCATCGCGAGCGCCACGGCGCCGTTCCCCGCCTGGCCGGCCACCTCGATGCCGTCGATCCGGTCGACCATGTCGGCCAGCCGCTCGAGCGCGAGCGGCTCATCGTCGCACAGGATGGCGCGGATCATGGCGCGGGCGCTCCCGACCAGGGAATGGCGAAACCGACCGAAAAGCCGCCCTCCTCGCACGGCCCGGCCTTGAACGCGCACTCCTCGCCGAAGCGCGCCTTCAGCCGCGCGGCGACATTGTTGAGGCCGACCCCGGTGCCGCGCGCGCCCTGCCCGCTGCCGTCGCCCGCGCTGTTACGCACGCAAACGTGCAGCCGCCCATCCTCGACCGATGCCGAGATATGAAGCGTGACCGGCGTGATGCTGGTCGACACGACATGCTTGACCACATTCTCGATCAGCGGCTGGAGCACCAGGCTGGGCACCAGCGCGCGTTTCGCTTCATCGGGAATGTCGATCTGCACATCGAGCCGGTCCGAGAAACGCACTGCCTCGATCGCGAGATACAGCGCCTGGAGATCGATCTCGCGATCGAGCGGAATATCCTCCTGCGGATCGAGCGAAAGACAGGCGCGGAGGAAATCAGCGAGATTCTCGACCATCAGTTCAGCCGGCTCGACCTCGCGCCGCGCGATCAGCGCAGCGATCGAATTGAGCGTGTTGAACATGAAATGAGGATTGAGCTGATAGCGCAACGCCCTGAGTTGCGCCGCATCGGCAATGCCGCGCAGCTGCGCGATCCGCCGCTCGCGCTCGGCTGATTCAAGGCTGTACCAGAAGGCGAGCAGCAGGGCCGACAGGGCGAGATAGGCCCAGAACCATTGGACGCTGGCGATCATGTAGGAAAAGATGCTTGCCTCTTCGCCCTTCGGCTCCCGAAGGAGCAGGCTGAAGATCGCGACATTGCTGGTCGCGTGGATGACCGCGCCAAGCGCCGCCAGCCCGATCGCGAGCATGATCCGCAGCCGGATCGGCCGTCCCTTGAAGCGCTGGCCGATCACTGCGATGCCGATCGACAAGGCGATGCCGACCATCGTCACGCAGGAGCGCGGCAACAGATAAGGCAGGTTGTTGCCCTCGGGCATCATCATCATGCTCTGCGCCGTGAGCAAGGCGAACTGAGTCACCCAGAACAGCAGGATGAACCAGATGGTGCCGCGACGGATCGCCTCTGGTTTCGCCGCGGATATCGTGTCGGAGCGCATGGCTTACCCTAGCGCGCCGCCCGCCCCCCGGTAAACGCCGCCCCCGGTCGTTGATGCTGCGAACGATGCCGTTCGTGGCGCGGATAGGTGAACTGACCCTTCCTTCCTCTCCTTTTGGGGGAGGTAAGGTCCTCACCTGTCTGCGGCGTCCGCCTCGCTGACGCCGATCCACAAGGTCCGCGAGCCGCGCGCATCCGGCTCGGTGCGGAAGCGCAGGCCCCAGCCGCGCACCGTCTCGAGCGGGTCGCCGGCGCCGATCTCGGCGAATTTCCGGCGCAGGCGGAAGATCAGCACTTCGCGGCTGTTGGTGCGTGAGTGTCGCACATCGAGCAGCCGGTCGATGTCAGCCCAGGGCACGCGTCCACGCTGCGCGACAAGCGCGAACAGCTGCCCCTCGAGCGGGGAGAGCGCGACGCGAACCCCATTCCAGCGGACATCGACCGGGTCGAAGGTGATCGCCACGGCCCCGCGCCGGATCATCGGGCGGCGCTCGGGCTGGAGGGAAGTCTTGGCGGATTCCGCGTCTGCCGGCGGCGGTTCCTCGATCGTGCCTTCAGGGTCGCTCGCACCGAGCCGAGCAGCGACCAGCCAGGCGAATTCATGCGGGCCGAGTGTCGGGGCATCGGTTTCGCCGGTGGCGGCGCGCAGCAGCGCAACCCCGCTGGCCGCCTGCGCGGTGCAATGCCCGGAGGCGCTGTCCGGCGCATGACGGGCGAGGATTTCCTCCAATAGCCGGCACAGGGGCTGCTCGACCCGGTCCTGATAGAAGCCGGCGAGCCAGCTCATCGCCGCATCGCGCCTGACCGAGGCAAGCAATTCGCGGTGTGCGTTGGTCGCGAGCGCCGCAAGCGCGCGCCGGCCGAAATCCTCGAGATCGGTACGCAGGGCGCCGCTCCCGGCACCGTCGAGCGGCAACAAATGCTCGAACTCGCGCAACAGATCAGCGCGCGACGCGCAGTAGAGCGAGTCGCGGCCTGGGAAGAGGTTGCAGACCGTGCGCCGTGTGACGCCGGCAAGAGCTGCGACGCCTTCCATGCTGAAGCTCTGATGGCCTTCGGCGCGCAACAGCTCGCGCGCCGCTGCGAGGATGCTGCGCCGGGTACCAAGCGTCCGCAGTTCGCCCGGGGCGACGTCGCCGGCCGGCGTGCCGATCATGGGCGCGCCGGTCATCCGGGAAAGGTTGGTCGCATTCATGACGGAGAGGCTAACCCGTCGGCCGCGCTGCCAAAGCCCCGATGCAACCGAACGTCGCCGCCTTCCCGTGAATGACGGTTGCCGCACGGGCAGCCCTGATTACGGCACGAACGGCCATATCGGCGGTTCATCGTTCAGGCGGCGCGGTTCACTGGCGGGCCTGTAAGGATGCGGCAAGGTTGAACGGATCGATGGCGCTCCGAACCTCGCAGGCGCCGCTGACCGCAAGGCCCGCCTCGGATCACGCCCGATTGGAGCGGCGCGTGATCCTTGATCCGGCGATCAAGAATGGTGCGATTCAACCATGGCCGAGACTATGGGAGAGCGCGAGCGGGCGGGATGCTGTCCCGGTTCCGCCCTGCTCTTTGACATGACCGTTTTATTCAAGGGGCGGGCTGCCATTCCAACGGGCCCGCTGTTCCCCGCTGTTCCCCGCTGTTCCGCCGCTGTTATCGTCGCTGTTCCCCCGCTGTTATTCCGCTGTTATTCCATAACAGCGTAATTGCCGGTAAGCTGTTGATAACAATCGGGCAAATTGAACGAAAAATCCAACATAACAGCGGCAAAAACAAAAAATCGCGGGGAACAGCGGGAAACAGCGGGGATCGCGAGCGGTCGGACTCACTCACTTTCCCCTTCGCGCGCTCGATCCTCAGCCTTCCGGAAACAATGCCGGCTTCGTATCCGCCGGGAAGGACAAGGCCGGCGGCTGCATGACGAGCCCACCTGCCGGCACATCCTCGGTCACCCAGACATTGCCGCCGACGGTCGCGCCCTGCCCGATCGTCACCCGGCCGAGAATCGTCGCGCCGGCATAGATCACGACATCGTCCTCGACGATCGGATGCCGCGCGAACCGTTCGCGCACCCCGTGCCCCTGCTCGGGCGGCAGCCGCCGGGCGCCGAGCGTCACATGCTGATACAGCCGCACCCGCGCGCCGATGATCGCCGTCTCGCCGATCACCACGCCGGTGCCGTGATCGATGAAGAAGCTCGGTCCGATCGTCGCGCCGGGATGGATGTCGATTCCGGTGCGGCCATTGGCGATCTCGGAAATCAACCGCGCCACCAGCGGCGCGCCGAGCTGGTACAGCTGATGCGCGAACCGGTGATACATCACTGCCAGCGCGCAGGGATAGCAGATCAGTATCTCGTCGACGCTGCGCGCGGCGGGGTCGCCCTGGAAGGCGGCGGCGACGTCACTGTCGATCAGCCGCCTGATCTCGGGGAGCGCGGCGGCGAACAGGCGGATGATGGTGGCGCCGTGCCCGGGATCGAAATCGTCGCCCGCCTCGACTTCCCAATAGCGCAGCTCGCGCGCGACCTCGTCGCCGAGGATCGCCAGCGCCTGGTCGAGCCGCAGCCGGACGAAGACATCCTCGCTCGTTCCCTCGAAATGGCCGAGGCGCTGCGGGAACAGGGCTGCCTCGAGATGCTCGAGCATGAAGGCAAGCGCGACGCGCGACGGAAAGCGCGCAGTCCCCGCGCTGCTATGGCGCTGATGACTCGAGCGCCAGTCAGCGCGGGCCGCACGGAGACCGGCGACGACATCGTCAAGGGGATCGGCGGTAGCAAGTGCCGCGATCGGGCGGCCAAGGGTGACGAAAGACATGGTTCAGGGTCCTTTGGTCAGGGGAAAGTCGCCGGCGTCGAGGGCATCACGACGCCGACCTGCTTGCCGTATGAATCCCAGGCTGCAGCCAGCGCGGCCGCCTTTTTCGGGTCGCTTCGCGCAAGGTCGCGGGTCTCGCCTGGATCATGCGCGACATCGAACAGCTTCCAGCCGTCGCCGAGATTGACTGCCTTCCAGTCGCCCTGCCGGATCGCGCGCCTGCCGAACAATTCGGTGCCGACCTGCTCGCCCGGCGCATGGACGCGATCGGTGGCGCCGAGCAGATAGGGCAGCCAGCTCCGCCCGCGCACCGGTTGCACCGCCCGGCCGGCATAGGTCGCGCCGCGCCAGTCCCCGCCTGCCGCTTCCACGAGAGTCGGCACCACGTCCATCACCGTGCCATAGACGCCGGAAACGCCGGTGCGCGCGCCACCGGGCCAGTCGATGAACGCAGCGACCCGGGTGCCTCCCTCGGTGGTGAACCCCTTGTACATCCAGGACGGTGCCGTGGCGGCCTGCGCCCAGCCCGGGCCATAACCGACATAGGAGGTCGGTTTGCCGATATTGTCGAAACGATTGTCGGCCGCCTTCACCCGCTCGGTCATGCCCGGAATCTCGGTATGGGCGACATCGAGGCCCTCGGCGCCATTATCGGCGGTGAACAGGATGATCGTGTTGTCATACTGGCCGGTCGCCTTGAGATGCGCGATCACCCGGCCGACATTCTGGTCCATCCGGTCGACCATCGCCGCATAGACTTCCATGGCACGGGATTGCTCGCGCCTCTGCTCGGGCGAGAGGCTGGCCCAGTCCGCGCCCTTCTTCAGCACCAGCGGATGCGGCACCACATTGGCCGGGATCAGCCCCAGCCGCTTCATCCGCGCCAGCCTTTGCTCGCGCAGCGCCTCGAACCCCGCATCATATCTGCCGCGATAGCGCGCCACATCCTCCTCGGGCGCCTGGAGCGGCCAGTGCGGCGCGGTGAAGGTGAGATACGCGAAGAAGGGCTTGCCCTTGTCCGCCTTGCCGAGTTCCTCGATCAGCTTCGAGGCATAGGTGTCCGACGAATAGAAATTGGCCGGCAGCGCCTTGAGCTGCGCGCCATTCTCCCAATAGGTCGTGCCCTTGTCGCCCGGCGCCTTTGAGAGATCGAGCCCATAGTGATTGCCGCCGCCCTGGGCGAGATCGAAGCTCTGGTCGAAACCGTGCCGCGCCGGCGTGTCCTCAGGCCGCGTGCCGAGATGCCATTTGCCCGACATCAATGTCGCATAGCCGAGATCGTGCAGCCGATCGGCCAGCGTGACGATATCGCCCGGCAGATAGCCTTCATAGCCGCGCTGCCCCTTCTGGTTAGGCGCGAGCAGCTCGGCCATATTGCCGAGGCCGGCAAGATGATTGTCGGTCCCGCTGAGCAGCATCGACCGCGTCGGCGAGCAGGTCGGCGCTGCGTGGAAACCGGTTAGTTTCAGCCCTTGCGCGGCGAGCGCATCGAGATTCGGGGTGCGGATCTCGCCCCCGAATGCGCCGACATCCGAATAGCCGAGATCGTCAGCGACGATGACCAGGATATTGGGCTTCGGCAGGGCAGGCTCCTCAAGGACGGTCGGAAGCCTGCTTCCCGGATGCGTCAGCAACAACGGCGCCATCGCGACAATCGCGGCTGAGAGGATCGTGGTGGGTTTCATCAGTGACGCCTTGAAGCAAGTGCCGATTCATTCCCTCTCCCCTTGTGGGAGAGGGAGGGAGGAGCGAAGCGACGGAAGGGTGAGGGGGATGAGGCTCGAGACAACACAACAACGAGTGTCCCCCTCACCCTTCCCGTGCCTCGCACGGGCCCAGCATTGGGTCGGTCATGCCCCCGGCATGACCTGAACAGCGCGGGGCGCTGTTCACCCAATGCTCCTCTCCCACAGGGGGAGAGGGAGAAAGGAAGAGGGAGAGTTTGCCTCACTCAGCCGCCAGCAGCTCAAGCTCAGGCTTCACCACCCGGCTGTGCCCCCCATCAACGCCCACCGGCACCGACCCCGCAATCGTCGCCCGCCGCAGCCACCGCCGCTGTTTCCCGAAATCGGCGATCGCCCGGTGCTGGGTCGCGCGATTGTCCCAGATCGCCACATCGCCCGGCGACCAGCGCCAGCGCACCGTGTTCTCGGGCCTGGTGATCTGGTCCTGCAGCAGCCCGAAGATCCGCGCGAAGTCGTCGCGGCCAAGCCCAACGAACGACTTCACGAAATTGCCGAGCAGCAGCACCCGCTCCTGGGTTTCGGGGTGAATATGGACGACCGGATGCTCGGTCTCATAGACAGTCGAGGCGAAGATCTCGCGGTGACGCCTGATCTGCTCGTTCGAGGCATCGGGCTTGCTCGCTGCATAATCATAGGCGTTGGTGTGGATGGCGCGCAGCCGCTCGACCAGCGCCTTCAGGGGCGGGGCGAGATCGGCATATGCCGTCGCGCAATTCGCCCACAAGGTATCGCCACCCGCCGGCGGAATGACGATCGCGCGCAGCACCGAGGCCGAAGGATAGGCCGGCAGGAAGGTGATGTCGGTATGCCAGGCCGAGGCTGCCTCGCCTTCCTTCGAATTCAGCTCGAGCAGGAAGCGCGATCCTTCAGCGACCGGCACGGTCGGGTGCGCTATCGGCTCGCCGAGCCGCGCGGCGAAGGCCTCGTGGGATTCGTCGTCGAGCTGGTTCTGGTGACGGAAGAAGATCACCTTGTGCCGCAGCAGCGCCGCGCGGATCGCAGCGATGGTCGCGTCGTCGAGATCGCCGCCGAGCCGCACATCGCGGATCTCGGCCCCGATCCGCCCCGCGACGGGGACGATGTCGAGCGGGCTTTCCTCGTCGGTCACATTGTCGAAATGATGGATGAGCGCAGTCATGGCATTACTCCTTCAGGCGGTTTGGGATGCGGGAATGGTGTCGGCCGCGGCGAGCGCGCGGAGGACTTCGGCATGGGCCTCCTCGTCGAGCGGGAAGCGCCAGATCAGGGTCGCGGCGAGGACATGGGCGAGCGCCGGGCCAAGCGCGAAGACATATTTCAGCGCCTCCAGCGAGCCCGGGGCGCTGGCGCCCTTGGGGTCGAAGCCGAACCAGGCGACCAGCGGCAAAGCGAGGCCGATGCCGAGCGCCGGCCCGAGCTTCTGCGACAGGCTGAACACCGAGAAGAACAAGCCGGTGCGGTCATGCCCGGTCTTCACCCGGTGCGCGTCGGCGACGTCGCCGACCATCGCGCGCAGCATGAGATTGCCCGACCCCTGGGTCAGCCCCTGCGCAGCGGTCAGCGCGATCATCAGCCAGAGCATGCCGGGAAAGACGAGGATCAGGCCGAAATTGATCGCCGCCTGAACCAGCTCGCCCGCGATCGCGGTGCGGCGCTTGCCGAAACGATAGCCGATCCGCAGCCAGATCGGCCCGGCGAGCACGCCGAACACGAACTGCAAGAGATAGAGCCCGCTCGCCCAGGCCGGGAGCTTCATGTAATTGACCGCGAAGAAGATGATGAGGCCGGCGCGGATGCTCTGCCCCGCCGTCACCGCGACATCGGAGGCAAGGACGCGGAGCAGCAGGCGATCCGAGAAGACGATCCTGGTCGTCTTCCAGAAGCCGGGACGCTGCGGCACAGTTTCCGGAAGTGACCCTTCGCGAAAGGCGAGCAGGCTGGCGGCCAGGGCCGGGAACAGCGTCACCAGGATGAAGCCGCCGACGACCTGAAGCTTGAGTGCTCCGTCACCCGGCCTGATCTGGTCGAGCAATGTCGGCAGGATCAACGTGAGCAACAGGCCGATCGAGCGCAGGGTGAGCTGATAGGTCACCACCCGCGTCCGGCCATGATAATCGCGGTCGATCTCCCCCGCCCAGGCCGAGAAGGGAATCTCGATCATCGTCCAGCCGAAATAGAAGACGAACAGGACAAGCCCGAGATAGAGCGGGCCGACCAGCGCCGGCGGGGGAAAGAACAGCAGCGCCGAGCCCAGCCCGAACAGCAATCCGCCCGCTGCGATCCACGGCTTGCGGCGGCCGAAACGGGTCCGGGTGCGGTCGCTGAGGATCCCGACGATCGGATCGGAGGCGACGTCCCAGAGCCGGCCGAGCAGGAAGATGAAGCCGATCGTCGCAAGCGACAGCCCGAAATGCGTCGCGTAAAGCTGCGGCACGAACAGGGCGAGCGGCAGGCCAGCGCCCGCAATCGGCACCGCCATCGAGGCGAAGGCGATCAACCGGTATCCGGCGGGGCGGCCCGAGGCTGGCGCCGCCCTGACCGCGGCGGGCTTCGGGAGGTCATCAAAGGCAAGCGTCGCCATGGCTCAGATCCTGGCCCGGAAGGTTGCGCCGAAGGTGCGGGGGTCGCCGAGATTGGCGGTGATCAGGCCGGTCGCTGCGATCGACAGGGTCTGGAAATAATGTTTGTCGAAGATGTTCTTCGCCCAGACCGAAAGATCGTAGCGCCCGTCATCGAGCCGCACGCCGAGCCGGGCATTGCCGATCCCGTAGGACGGCACGAGCGTGAACCGGCTGTCGCTCACCGCAGTGTAGAAGGACGACCGCCAGCTATAATCGGCATGGCCGTAAAGCTCGGTCCGGCCGCCCAGCGGCTGGCTCGTGTCGACGCCGCCGGTGAACGCCCATTTCGGCACGCCGGCGAGCGGCTTGCCCGAAAGGTCGGTCGATGCGGAGATATTGCTCGTCTCGACCGGCGCCGGGCCCTTCGGATAGCTTACATAATAGGCGTCGGTATAGGCGCCCGAGAGGTTGACGCTGATCCGGCTGGTCACCGCCCAGGCCGCATCTCCCTCAACACCGCGCGAACGCGCGAGCGGGATGTTGGTGATGTAGTTGCGGAAATTGGTGGTGGTCGGAATCTGCTCGGTGATCGCGGTCTGGTAGTTGGCGACATCAGTCCAGAAGAGCGCCCCGTTGAGGGTCACGGCGCGATTGAAGAGCTGGCTCTTCACGCCGATCTCGTAATTGTCGACCTTCTCGGGCGCGACGACCGCGCTGATCCCGTTGGGCAGGTTCGAGAGATTGAGCCCGCCCGATTTGTTGCCGCGCGCATAGGTCGCATAGACCAGCACGTCCCTGCCCGCCTTCCAGGCGATCGTCGCGAGGCCCGACAGGCTGTCGTCCTTCGTCTCGGCGCTGTAGGAGACATTCGGGTTCAGCTGGGTACGGATTGCCACCGCTGCCTTCAGCTGATCCGCGGTCAGGCCCGTGAGCGGCAACCCGGCCACCTGGGTCTGAACAAAGCTGCCCGCCTTCTTCTCGTGCGTGTAGCGCAGGCCCGTGGTCAGGCTGAGCGCGTCGCTGATATGCCAGACGGTCTGGCCGAACAGCGCGTAGCTGTGGGTCGTCGGGTTCGACGTAGAATCCGCTTCGAAACCATTGGTGGCGGCATTGGCGGCAACCTGGTCCTGAAGCGGAAACAACCAGTTCGCGGCGGCCGGCCCATATTGCGAGGCACCGTAACCGCGCACCACCTGGTAGAAATAATAGGCACCGACGACATAGTCGATCGCGTGGCTGCCGTTCGAGGCGAGGCGAATCTCCTGGCTGAACTGCCGCTGCCTGTTCTGCTGCTGGCTCTTCAGCATCTCGGGCAGCGCGATCGAATCCGCGTCGTTCGCCGGGAACCAGTTCCACTGCCGCCCCGCCGTCACTGAGGTCACGGTCAGCGGCCCGACATCCCAGTCGACCTGGCCCGACACGCCCCAGGTGTCCATGTTCGCCTGGAAATGCCCGTCCGCATCGGTGACCCGCGCGAACGGCGTGAAGGGCAAAGGCGTATAGCCGAACCGCCCCACGCGGATGTTGAAGTTGTTCGCGATCGTCGCGCCATTGTCATAGGTGGTGATCGCGCCGGCGAGCACACCGATGCAGCAATTCTGCTTCTGCTTGCCGTAATCGCCGATCAGCCGCACCGTGAGGTTCGACGCCGGCGTGATCAGCACCTGCCCGCGGGCGCTGAAATTGTCGAAATCATGGACCTTCCGGTGGGTGGTGATGTCGTCGATAAACCCATCGCGATGCGTGTCGCTGATGCTCAGCCGCGCCGCGACAAGCCCGTCGATCACACCGCCGCTGATCGAGCCCCTAACCTGGTGGAAGCCGTAATCGCCAAGCGTCGCCTCGCCGAACCCTTCGAGCGCGAAGCTTGGCGCCTTGCTGGAGATGTTGATCGCGCCGGCGGTGGTATTCTTGCCGAACAGGGTGCCCTGCGGCCCGCGCAGCACCTCGATCCGGTCGAGATCGACCAGCTCGAACTGGCTCTGGCCGAGGCGGCCATAATAGACCTGGTCGATATAGATGCCGACGCCGTTCTCGAGCCCGTCATTGGTCAGCGCCACGTTCGAGCCGAGGCCTCGGATGTTCACATTGGTGTTGCGCGGGTTGAAGCTGAACACCTGCAGGCTCGGCACGCTCTGCTGGATGGCGCCGAGCGTATAATCGCCGCGCACCCGCAGCTTTTCGTCGCTCACCACACTGAGCGCGATCGGCACGTCCTGGGCACGCTCGGTCCGGCGGCGCGCATTGACGACGACATCCGACCCCACATCCGCGTCGGGCGCCGCCGTATCGGGCGCCGCGGTATCGAGGCTGGCGAGCTGTGTGCCGGCGGACGCGGTTTGGGCCAGGGCCGGTTGGGCAAGGAGCGCCAGCGTCGCGGCGCTGGAGAGCGCGGCCAGTCGGACGAAATGGCGAGAATTCATGGTGATGATGCCCCTGTTGGATAATTTCGGTAGACTGTATCGAGAGGCCGTCCCCCCGGGGCGGAACACACGACTCCGCCTTCCCGAGGCCGCACCGGCCACGGGATGAAGAGCGCGCAAATCCGTGGCGCCGGAGACGGCGCGAAGACCTGCTTTTCAGTGAGTTAGCGGCCCGTCAGGCCTGGACGGTGACTCGAAGGCCAGGCGGTGGATGGAAGCAGGAACGCGACATTGCAGTCTCCTCGCCGGGTGGATTGTGCGGGGCGGATTTCAGCTATCCGCACTCGACGACTCTATTCCTACTGATTTGATGGGATATTGAAAGGAAAGTTCGCCTTGTCGGGGCGAAAGCACGACTAATTGCGTTCGGAGATTCAATCGGGGTTCTCCTTTGACCGCAACGGGCGCGCCCGCTACCCGGCACCGGTGATCGCCCTGCTCTCCCCCGCAAAGACGCTCGATTACGAGCGGCCCCTTCCACCCCTCGATTCTACCGCTCCCCGCTTCGCGGCCGAGGCGAGCGTGCTGGCCGCCGCCGCCGCGAACCTTACTCAGAAGCGGCTGGCCGAACTGATGCATATCTCGCCCAAGCTGGCCAGGCTCAACGCCGACCGCTTCCAGGGCTTCGAGGACCAGCCCGAACGCCCCGCGATCTTCGCCTTTGCCGGCGACGTCTATACCGGCTTCGAGGCCCGGTCGCTCGACGAGTCGGGCATCGCCTTCGCCCAGGATCATGTTCGAATGCTCTCCGGCCTTTATGGCCTGCTCCGCCCGCTCGACCTGATGCGCCCCTACCGACTCGAAATGGGCACGCGCTGGGCGCCGCGCCGCAAGAGCCTCTACGCCTGGTGGGGCGACCGCATCGCCGAAGCGGTCCGCGGCGACGTCGCTGAAGAAGGATCGGGCGTGGTGCTCAACCTCGCCAGCCAGGAATATTTTCACGCCGTCGCCGACAGGCTGACGGGGCTTCGCGTGATCGACGTCGATTTCCGCGAGCCCGGCCCCGACGGCCCGCGCTTCGTCAGCTTCCACGCCAAGAAGGCGCGCGGGATGATGGCGCGCTGGCTGTGCGAGCACCGGATCGACCAGATCGAGGCGATGAAGGGTTTCGACAGTGCCGGCTATGCCTTTGACGCCGAGGCAAGCGACGGTGATCGCTGGACCTTCTCACGGGCGTGAGCGGTGCGGCGGTCCTCATCGGTGCGAGCGGCGGTATCGGCGCTGCCCTTGAAGCCGCGCTGATCGAGGAAGGCGCCTTCGACATCGTCCACGGCTTTGCCCGAAGCCGGACGGGCGCGCAGCATATCGACATCACCGAGGAGGCGAGCATCGCCGCCGCCGCGGCGATCGTGGCAAGCGGCCCCGCTCCGTCGCTGATCATCGTCGCGACCGGCGTGCTCCACGCTGACGAGCGCGGCCCCGAAAAATCACTGAAGGATCTCGACCCCGCCTGGCTCGCGCTGACCCTTGCGGTCAACGCGATCGGCCCGGCGATCGTCGCAAAACACTTCCTGCCGCTGATGCCCCGCACCGGAAAGTCAGTCTTCGCTGTCCTCTCCGCGCGAGTCGGCAGCATTTCGGACAACAAGCTCGGCGGCTGGTACGGCTATCGTGCGTCGAAGGCGGCGCTGAACATGCTCGTCAGAACGCTCGCGATCGAGGACAAGCGCCGCAACGATCGCGGCATCGTCGTCGCACTCCATCCCGGCACGGTCGATACCGCTTTGTCCCGGCCCTTCCAGGGCAATGTCCAGCCCGGCCGGCTGTTCGACGCCGAGCGCGCGGCACTGCAATTGCTCGACGTGATCGAAGAACTCCGCCCGCCCGACAGCGGCAGGTTCTTCGATTTCGAGGGGAAGGAAATAACGCCCTGACCCGCCATCGTCGCCCCTCGCGTACGCGCGCGCATGCGTGACAAATGGAGCCGGCCCCGCTAGAACCGTCATCCAACCGACATACAACTCCGAAAGCGTGAAAACTTGACCGACGAGACACCCCTCGCCGACCCTTCCGATATTTCCCCGATCTCGATCGTTGACGAGATGCGGTCGAGCTATCTCGATTATGCGATGAGCGTGATCGTCAGCCGTGCGCTGCCTGATGTGCGCGACGGGCTGAAACCGGTGCACCGCCGAATCCTCTACGCAAGCCAGGAGGGCGGCTTCGTCCCCGGCCGGCCATACCGCAAATGCGCCAAGATCGTCGGCGACGTGATGGGCAATTACCATCCGCACGGCGACAGCTCGATCTACATGGCGCTCGCCCGCCTCGCCCAGGATTGGGCGATGCGCGTGATGCTGATGGATGGCCAGGGCAATTTCGGATCGATGGACCCGGATATGCCGGCGTCGATGCGTTACACCGAGGCGCGGCTGACCAAGGCGGCGATGGCGCTGCTCGAGGATATCGACAAGGACACGGTCGATTTCGGCCCGAACTATGACGGTTCGCGCGAGGAGCCGCTCGTCCTCCCGGCGCGCTTCCCCAACATCCTCGTCAACGGCGCCGGCGGAATCGCGGTCGGCATGGCGACCAACATCCCGCCGCACAATCTCGGCGAAGTCGTCGACGCCTGCCTCGCCTATATCGAGAATGGCGCGATCACCATCGACGAACTGATGGAGATCGTGCCGGGGCCGGATTTCCCGACCGGCGGCATCATCCTCGGCCGTACCGGCTGCAAGAACGCCTATCATGAGGGCCGCGGCTCGATCATGGTGCGCTCGCGCCACATCCTCGAGGAAAATCGCGGCGACAAGCGCGCGATCGTGCTGACGGAGATTCCGTACCAGACCGGCAAGAACGCGCTGGTCGAGAAGATCGCCGAGGCCGCCAAGGACAAGCGAATCGAGGGCATCGCGGATATCCGCGACGAATCGAACCGCCACGGCGTCCGCATCGTCATCGACCTGAAGCGCGACGCGACGCCTGAAGTCGTGCTCAACCAGCTCTGGCGCCATACGCCGGCGCAATCGAGCTTCCCGGCCAACATGCTCGCGATCCGCGGCGGCCGGCCCGAGACGCTCAACCTGCGCGACATCATCGAGGCCTTCGTCAAGTTCCGCGAGGAGGTCATCACCAGGCGCTCAAAGTTCGAGCTCGCCAAGGCACGCGAGCGCGCGCACATCTTGCTCGGCCTGGTGGTCGCGACCACCAATCTCGACGAGATGGTCAAGATCATCCGCGGCTCCTCGAGCCCGCCGGTCGCCCGCGCCGCCCTGATGGCGCGCGAATGGCCGATCGCGGAGATCGCGCCCTATATCAAGCTGGTCGAAGCGGTCGAAAAGGAGATCGAGGGCGACAGCTACCGGCTGTCCGACATCCAGGTCCGCGCGATCCTCGACCTGCGCCTGCACCGCCTGACGGCGCTCGGTCGCGACGAGATCGGCGATGAGCTCAAGACGCTCGCCGAGTCGATCACCGAGCTGCTCGCGATCCTCGCTGATCGGGTGAAGCTCTATGCGGTGATGAAGGACGAGCTCGCCGCCGTCCGCCTCGCCTTCGCCACCCCGCGCAAGACCGAGATCGCCGCTGCCGCCGACGGCATCGACGACGAGGATCTGATCGAGCGCGAGGACATGGTCGTCACCGTGACCATGCAGGGCTATATCAAGCGCACCAGCCTCGACACCTTCCGCGCCCAGCGCCGCGGCGGCAAGGGCCGCGCCGGCATGGCGACCAAGGAAGAGGATATCGTCACCGAGCTGTTCGTCACCTCGACGCACACGCCGGTGCTGTTCTTCTCGACCGCGGGCAAGGTCTACCGCTTGAAGGTCTGGCGCCTGCCCGAAGGCGGTGCCGCGACGCGTGGCCGGCCGATGGTCAACCTCCTGCCGCTCGCCGAAGGCGAAACGATCTCCACCGTGCTCGCCCTTCCCGAGGACGAGGCCGAATGGGGTGCGCTCCATGTCATGTTCGCGACCGCGAAGGGCACGGTGCGCCGCAACTCGATGGACGCGTTCACCAATGTGCCGACCAACGGCAAGATCGCGATGCGCTTCGATGAGGAGAGCGACGACCGCCTGATCGGCGTCGCCCTGCTCAGCGAGCATGACGATGTGCTGCTCGCCACCCGCCAGGGCAAGGCGATCCGCTTCGCGGGCGACGATGTCCGCGAGTTCCAGAGCCGCACCTCGACCGGCGTGCGCGGCATGACGCTCAAGGACGGCGACGAAGTCATGTCGCTCTCGATCCTCCACCGCGTCGGCACCACCCAGGAAGAGCGCGAGGATTATCTTCGCTTCGCGCCCTGGAAGCCGGAAAAGGAAGGCGAGCCGGCGATGGCCCAGGCGCGCTTCGAGGAGCTGATGGCGCGCGAGCAGTTCATCCTGACGGTCTGCTCCAACGGCTATGGCAAGCTGTCGAGCGCCTATGAATATCGCCGTACCAATCGCGGCGGCCAGGGCATCACCAATATCGACAATATCAAGCGCAACGGCCCCGTCGTCGCGAGCTTCCCGGCCTCGAAGGGCCATCAGCTGATGCTGGTGACGGACCAGGCCAAGCTGATCCGCATGTCGCTCGGCGATCTGCGCGTCATCGGCCGCGGCTCGGCCGGCGTGAAGCTGTTCGATGTCGCGGACAACGAGCATGTCGTCTCCGCCGCCCGAATCGAGGAATCGGAAGACGAGGCCGAGGTCGATCTCGGTGACGGCCCGCAGGCGGCAGCGCCGACCCCTGATGGCGACACCGGCGAAGACCTGGCGGCTGGCCCGGAAGGTGGCGAGAGCTGAGGCTCCTGCTCCTTGCCGGTGGATGCCCGGCGAGTCAGGAAGATTGATTTTTCGTCATAGAGGCGTCTCGGCGGAACGATAACCTTCCTGCTCCGTTGCGCGGATTCGAAGCGCGCGCGGACGCGGGAAATGGGGTGACTATGCGAAATCCGACCGATCGGGCTTATTTCGAACGCCGCGCCAGCGAAGAGCATGCCCGCGCACGCGCCGCGCGCGATCACTGCGCTGCCAATATGCACCGGGACCTTGCCCGCGAATATGAACGCCGCGCAAGGGCCCTGGGCCCGGCCGAGTCTCCCGTGACGGCTCCCGCTGAATGAACGCCGTTAACGGGCCAGGATCGTCCGCCGTGTTAATATTTGGGTAATAAATTCGGGCGATTGTCGCTGTGAGATAACATGCTGTTTTCGGGGTGGTTCAGGCCATCTTCCGAGGCCGAATACAATCTCGCTAGGGGCAAGATGTTCGATTCAGATGAAGATGGCGGCCTGACGACCATTTCCCTGTCGAATGCGCCGCCGTCCCAGTTCGACCGACGCACGCAGGAACGCCAGGTTGCCGTCTTGCGGGTAGCGAAGTTGCGTACCCCCCATGGCGAGGAGTTGTGCAAGGTCCGCAATATTTCCTCGGGCGGGCTCATGGCGCATGTCTATTCGAGCCTCGACGTCGGCGACGCGGTGACCGCTGAATTCAAATCGGGGCATCCCATTTCCGGAAAGATCATCTGGCGCCGCGCCGGCCTGGCCGGAATGGCCTTCGACGAGGTCGTGAACGCAGCCAGCGTTCTATCCGGCGATGATTTCGCGCCTGCCCGCCAGCCGCGGGCACCGCGGCTCGGGCTCAGGCTCCGCGCCCGAATGCGCGTCGGCGCACGCTATCATGCCGCGACCCTGTGCGATATCTCGCAGGGCGGCGCGAAAATCGAGCCCGAGGTGGCCGAGATCGGGCAGAAAGTGGTTCTCATGGTAACCGGCCTGCCCGCGATCACGGGGGTGATCCGCTGGCACGATCGCGGCCAGGCCGGGATCCAGTTCGACATCGCCCTGCCCTTCGACACCCTCGCGCAATGGGCGGCCACGGTGCAGCACAGGCCCGGCACCGACCAGGCCGACTCGGAGTCGGCGCCTCTCTGAGGCCTGCCCGGCATTGCGCGCGCCATCGCATCGGCTAGACAGATGGCCGGCTGGTGGAATGGAGCGCATGGCGGCAACGATAGCATATAAGGTCCTGACCGGACCCCAGATGGCGACGCTCGAGCACGAAGGCAGCTTTGCCGGCGCGCCGATCGATCTCGCCGATGGCTATATCCACCTCTCGACCGCCGAGCAGCTCGACGAGACGCTGGCGAAGCACTTTGCCGGGCAGGACGATCTCCACATCGCCGCGGTCGACCTCGACGCGCAGGAAGCGGAGTCAGTGCGCTGGGAGCCGTCGCGCGGCGGTGCGCTGTTCCCGCATCTTTACGCCCCGCTGCTGCTGGAGACAGTGATCGCCTATGGGCCGATCGAGCGCAACGCTGACGGCACGGTGCGGTTGCCCGTCGCGGGCTAGGATGGGAAGGGGAAATGCGTGATCGCTTCCGCCCCGGATGACCCCTCCCCGATGATCGCCCGCGACGATCCCCGCACGCTCGCCGCCATCGGCGTTGTCGCTGCCTGCCTTGCCTCGATCGCGCATGAGACGATCGGGCATGGCGTTACCTGCCTCGCAGTCGGCGGCACGATCACGCGGCTCACCGCGACTCATTTCCGCTGCGCGGACGGGACCGTGCTCGTCGATGCGCTCGGGCCCGCAGGAAATCTGGTCTCCGCGGCGATCGCATTCGGGCTGCTCCGGACTTGCCGTGGCTTCGCCCAATCGGCGCGACTGTTCCTGCTCATGCTCGGCGGCATCAACCTGTGCTGGTTCGCCGGCGAGATGATTCACTCGGCACTCATCAATAGCGAGGACGAGGCACATCTGGCGCGGCTGCTCGGCTGGCCGGCCGCGTGGCGCCCCATCGCGGTAGCGGCCGGCGTGCTGATCTATGGGACCACGATCCGTTACGGCGCGGCGGTGGCGCGCCGCATGGTGGAGGCAGGCGATCCGCCGGATAATCTCCGCCGCCGGATCATGATCGCCTGGGCAGCGGCGACAGCCTCCTTCGCGGTCGCCGGCCTTGCCTGGGCGCGCGATCCGTTCGGTTCGGCATGGGAATGCTTCATGACCATCGGCGTTGCCGGCGTGCCCCTCTGGATCGGCGTCGGCCTGATGCGCTGGCCGGACGCTCGCCCGACCGGACGGCGGATCGGCACATCGACCCCATGGACCCTGGTCGCGCTATTGGTGCTCGGCGCCTTCGTCGTCATCCAGGGCCGTGGCGTGGGGCCCATGTCCTGATCCGCACCGCGGTGCTCAGGCGTAGAGGTCCACCACATCGTGCTGGTCCTCTGCCGCCAGCAGCAGCGTCCGGTGGCACATGGCCGGATCGCGCTCGAAGCAGAGCAGAGCGCTTGGTTTCTCGGCCGCCAGCGCGAGCATCTGCGCCGCCTGGGCCTGGGCTTCGGGCAGATGAAGCTGATCGGCATAGACCGCCTCGAGCGTGGCCCTGTCTCCCTTCTTCGCTGCGTCGCGGCCGCGCTTGGGTGTGCCGAGCGCCTTGAGATGAACATAGCCGATCCCGGCCTCGGCCAGCGAAGCGGCGAGCGTGGATTTGGAGAAACCGGGCCGCCGCGACAATGGCAGCGCACGCACATCGATCACCCGTTCGACTCCGGCGGCGGTCAGCGCGGCGAGGAAATCGGCCATCGTCGCGCCTTCATAGCCGATGGTGAAGATCTTCATTGCGCTTCCTCGCTTCCAGCGTGCGGACCACCCCATAAGCGATCAACGCCTGACCGGCGAAATAGAGCGGCCAGATCAGCAGAGCAGGGATGATCGATCCGCCAGCCGGCTTGAGATGGGCGAAGATCAGCAGATCCGACGCAACGAACATCAGCGCGCCGAGCGCCACTGTCCCGCGCGGGAATCGGCTCGCCCAGGCTGTGCCTGCCATCCCGCCCAGGCCGATCGCGTAAGGCAGCACGGCCGGATCGCGCGTGATGACAAAGGCCTCGGCCGCGATCAGCACCGCGATGGCGAGGCCGATCGCGATGACGCCGCTCTTCCCGCGTCGATTGGAAAGATAGAGGAAAATCGCCAGCACGTGCCCGACGAGAAAGGCAGCCGCGCCCGCGACCAGCCCCACCGCGTCAATCAGCACATCCCCGGCCGCGCCAAAGGCAAGCACGCCTGCCAGCAGCCAGCCGTTGCGCTCGCGCGCCGCCAGCCCCGCCCAGATCGCGAGCAGTGCGACACCGGCGCCCTTCCACACCAGCATCAGCGCCGCCGGCAGTGCCGCGTGGCTGGCCGGCCAGAAGCCCGCGCCGACGATCAGCGCAACAACAAACAGCGGCAAGCGGGGCAGCCACGGGCTCGAATGATCACTCATCGGAGGGTTATCGCCCTGTACCGCCGTCTGCGCAATGCTTGGCGCGATGGTTGACACCATAGGTACCTTCACATATTTCTGTTATTACAGAAATGGAGAGCAGATGAGTATCACCGACCATCCCGACGTCAAGGCTTTCATTCTCCATTGGGGCGAGATGGGGACTCAATGGGGCGTCAACCGGTCAGTCGCGCAGGTCCATGCCCTGCTCTATCTTTCCGACCGGCCGATCGATGCGGAGGCGATCGTCGAGGCGCTCGGCCTGGCGCGCTCGAACGTCTCGACCGCGCTCAAGGAACTGCAGGGCTATGGCATCGTCCGCCGGGTCCATGTCGAGGGCGACCGGCGCGACCATTTCACCGCCGAGACCGATCTGTGGGAGATGCTGATGCGCATCGCCGCAGAGCGCAAACGCCGCGAGATCGACCCGACCCTTGCTCTGCTCGCCGAGCTTTCGGAGCGGATGAAGAACGACAGGACCGCGCCGGCTCATGTCCGCGAGCGGGTGACGCGGATGCATGAGTTCATCGCGACGCTCGGTAGCTGGTACGATCAGGTCCGCACCCTGCCCAAGCCGACTCTCGTCACGCTGATGAAGCTCGGCAGCAAGGTCGCGCGCTTCATTCCAGGCGGCAAGGCGAAGGCCGAGTAGAATCCACTGAAGGTCAGGGCCGGCACCTCACCTCATGCCGGCTTGCTGCACTTGAAGCTGGCCGCCGACTTCTCGTCGCCGCCGATAAACTGGGGATAGCTCGGCCATGGGCACAAGGGGCGCTCGCCGGGTGTCGGCAGGGTGCGTCTGGCGGTCACCGCCTCGGGCGCCTTGCCCTTCTCGACCCAGTCGACGACCGCGCCCAGCAGATCGAAGCTGTCATAGGTGTTCGCCCCGCCGCCGCAATGCCCCATGCCCGGCACCATGTAGAAGCGGCTGCTGTCGGCCCAGATCGCCCCGTTGGCCGCCTCGGCGCGGTGCCAATAGTCAAGCGTGTCCAGGGCAGAGAACCACGGATCGCTCGCGCCATGGTAAAACAGGATCTTGCCGCCATGGCCGGTAAAGCTGTTCAGGTTGGTCCACAGATTGGTATCGGTCAGCCGCTGCCCGGCGTCAGCGCGGATCGCCTCGATGCGCGCATCGACATCCATCGTCAGGTCGCGGCTCGCCGGCCCGAAAACGCCCGGCTTGCCGGTCGGCAGGAAGCCCGAAATGCCGGGGCCATTGAAGACGTTGCCCGTGTCATAGGGATAGGGAGAGTAAAGCGGCCGTCCGCTCGCGTCCCTGGGCGGCTGAAACGCGGTTTCGATCGCCTTCACCTGCGCGGCGCTGAAGCAGCCATCGGTCTTCTTGCCCTTGCAACGGAGCAGCGCCGGCTTGAACCGGCAACCGCCGGCATTCGCGATCACGCCGTCCTTCAACCCGTCGAGCGCGTCGCACTGGTCGAGCAGGGCGTCGAGGTAGAGCTTGCGGTCGCTCGCCGAGAAGATCTGGTCGACGATCGGCAACCCCTTGCCGTCACGCGGCGCCGCCTGGTTGAACTGGACAGCCGCCCAGGCCAAAGCGAGGTTCGAATTACCCGTCCGCATCGCCGGCGCGCCGACGACGATCCCGTCGAACAGCTCGGGATAGCGCTCAGCGGCGAGCATCGATTCGCGCCCGCCGGTCGAACATCCCGCCATATAGCTCCGGGCGATCGGCTTGCCATAATAGCCGGCGGTCATCGCCTTCGCCGCCTCGGTCACGACGCGCACCGAGGCTTCGGCAAAATCGAGACTGGCGCGCTGGTCGGCCATGAAGCTGCCGTCGAACACGGCGCCGGTGTGGCCGCTGTCATGGCTCACCACCGCGAAGCCGCGCGCGAGCGCCGGCCTGTCTCCCGCCGCAACCGCGCCCAGCGGCAACCCGACGCTGCCGTTCAGCCCGCCGCCGCCCTGCAGCAGGAAGCGCCCGCTCCACGCATCGGGCAACGCCAGCGCAAAGTGGATGCCGAAGGGCTTGCCCTGAGCGCCCGAGCGCTCGTTGATGACGCCCTCGACCTTGCAATAAGCCGGCAGTCCCACCGCAACCGGCGGCCCGTAGCCGGTGCTCACCGTGCCCGGCGCAGCCGGCCCGACACGCGTCGTCGCGGTGATCTTCAGGCCCTGGAGCTTGAAATCCTTCATCGCCGCGCAGGCGTCAGCGACGGAGGGCGTCGCTTGCGCGGGGGGCGCAGCCGCTGCGGTCGTGGAAAAAAAGGCGCCCAGCGCCAGCAACGCCAATCCGGTGATGCGCATTGTCGCCCCCTCCCAAAACGGCGTCGCTCTGATCGATCGTCTCGACCGCACGATACCCAAGGACTCGCCAAAATGCTATGTCATATAATGATCATCCCCGCGCCGGCTGACCCAGTCGAAGCAGCAATGCAGCGTTCGTCTTCGCTCGAAGGAGATTCAGTGAAGAGGGGCGCTCCGTATCGGCGACGCGATCGCGGCATGATAGCGCCGGACCCATGCACTTCATCGGCTCCTTCCGGCTCGGCGTCGTCTTCGCTTCACTGGCGGCTGGCCCGCTTGTGCTTATGTGGAATCTCTGCAGCGCCATTGCGACAAACCCGGAGGAAATCCAGTACTTCACATTCGAGCGGGCCCTGCTCTTCATTGCCATGCTGCTGGCATCGATACCGGCCGGATTTCTGATCTCGGTGTTGCCGATCCTTCTCTGCACTGCGCTGATGTTTCGCCTCGGATGGCTGGACCGGCAACTCCGGTCACCTGTCTTCTGGGCTGGTGTCGGCGCTTTGCTGCCGGGCGCGGCGCTGCTTGTGCTTGAACTCGTGACAGGCCCGCCCGATCGCCCCCTGGCGCACGCGCTCGGGCCAACGCCGCTCATCATGGTCCCCGGCGCCCTATGCGCCCTGATCGCCCGGTCCCGTACAAAGTGGAGCGAGCGCGACGTCGCCGAGCTTGAGGCCGATCCACATCGTCGATAGGATCGTCCAGCGGAGGCCTGATTTCGGATCCACGTACGCCTCTGGTCGCGCAAGCGTAACCTGAGGCGGCCAAGCCCCCCTCTCCGGGAGGTCGAAACGACCCGCCTTTGCCGAATGCGCCCGCGCCCGCTATCTGCCCCGCCATGACTCATGACATCCATATCATCGGCGGCGGCCTCGCCGGATCAGAGGCCGCGTGGCAGCTTGCCGAGGCCGGCTTCAGCGTGAAGCTTTCCGAAATGCGCGGCTCGGGCGAGATGACGCCCGCGCACCAGACCGACGGGCTCGCCGAGCTCGTCTGCTCGAACAGCTTCCGGTCGGACGATGCCACCAGCAACGCAGTCGGCCTGCTCCATGCCGAGATGCGCGCGCTCGGCTCGCTGATCCTGCGCGAGGGCGATGTCCACAAGGTGCCCGCCGGCTCGGCGCTCGCGGTCGACCGCGACGGTTTCTCGGCCGGCGTCACCGCCGCGCTCGCCGCGCACCCCAATGTCACGATCGTCCGCGAGCGGGTCGATGCCCTGCCCGACGGCCTTGCGATCATCGCGACCGGGCCGCTGACCGCTCCCGGGCTCGCCTCGAGCATCGGCGCCGCGACCGGCGCCGAGGCGCTCGCCTTTTTCGACGCGATCGCCCCGATCGTCCATTTCGACTCGATCGACATGGAGACTGCCTGGTTCCAGTCGCGCTGGAACAAGGGCGAGGGCAAGGATTACATCAATTGCGCGCTCGACAAGGAGCAGTATCTCGCCTTCCACGCCGGGCTGATCGCCGGCGAGAAGACCGAGTTCAAGGAATGGGAGAAGGACACGCCCTATTTCGAGGGCTGCATGCCGATCGAGGTGGCTGCCGAGCGCGGGCTCGACACGCTGCGCTTCGGGCCGATGAAGCCGGTCGGGCTCGACGACCCGCGCACCGGGCGCTGGCCGCATGCGGTGGTTCAGCTCCGCCAGGACAATGCGCAGGGCACGCTCTGGAACATCGTCGGCTTCCAGACCAAGCTCAAGCATGCCGAGCAGATCAGGCTCTTCCGCACCATTCCCGGCCTCGAAAATGCCGAGTTCGCGCGGCTCGGCGGGCTCCATCGCAATACCTTCATCCGTTCGCCGGAACTGCTCGACACGACGCTCAGGCTGAAGAGCCGCCCGAACATCCGCTTCGCCGGGCAGATCACCGGCTGCGAAGGCTATGTCGAAAGCGCCGCGATCGGGCTGCTCGCCGGGCGATTCGCCGCGGCCGAACTGGCGGGCACCGTCCTCGCACCGCCGCCGGTCGAGACGGCGCTGGGAGCGCTGCTCCATCACATCACCGGCGCCGCGGTGGCCGAGACCTATCAGCCGATGAACGTGAATTTCGGCCTGATGCCCCCGATCGAGGGCCGGACGAAAAAGGCGGATCGCAAGAAGATGTATACCGATCGCGCCCGCGCCGCGCTCAAAGGGTGGATGGCAGCCTGATCTAGTCACCCGAATCTAAAGTTCGGTGCATAATGTGCGCTCGGTCTTTTGGCAGAAGCGTCTGACCG